>PMZP01000059.1 GCA_003170325.1 Candidatus Tayloriibacteriota bacterium | reverse complement strand
ATATAAAATAGCCCTACAGGCTCGAAATCGTCTAGACCCTCGAATTCTTCCCTGCTTTCTGGCCGGAGTATCTTTATGATGGCCGCTGGCGGATAAGGCCGGACATGGCCGAAAGTGTCCCAGAATTTCTTGGTCACCGTTTCAGAGCTCAAGACCAGAGATCCTCCGGGTTTGATCACTCGCGCCGCTTCCTTGAGCATGTCTCGGGCAGTGAATGAATCGAGGTGCTCGATGACATTGTGACAGTGAGCCATTTCGAATTGGCCTTCGCCGAAAGGCATGGAACTCCCCTTGGCGGAAAGCACCTGGAATCCTTCTGATTTCAAGCGAGCAACGACTCGTTGGTTAGGATCAAATCCGGTGATATTCTGCCGATCATGTTTCAGAAACTCCCCCTCGCCGCAACCGATATCTAGAGTCTTCTTTCCTTTAAAATAAAATTCATAGAGAAAATTGCGACCTTTGAGGCGGCTTTTAAGCATGAACCAGAATGATGGGGCGAAGTTAGACATCGGCGGCTGATTGATAGTTATTGTCTGAATACCGGTAGATCGTTGAACGTGATCTTATTTTCTCTTTGTTTATCCACGAATTCACGGGCGCGCTTTAGCATAGCATCTTTTTCGGGGCTTGGCGTTAGGCAAAATCTAACCCGTTCCTCGAATCCCTTGGAACCATCTCCTTCCCGCCAGATCCGCCCACGCTCACCATCTTGACCAATAGTTTCTACTATGCCATCCGCTGTACTACCAATAACCGGAACATTCATGTGCATTGCTTCCCAGAAAACCAGCCCAAGTGCTTCAGCTTTGGAAAGAAGCACAAATACATCGGCATCCATGAAATAGTTCCAGATATCGTTGCGGAGAATATGTCCGGCGAAAATCAATCGGTCTTCTATGCCTAAAGCCTTTGCTTGTCTTTGAAGCGACTCAAAAAGACTTCCCTGGCCAAGAGCGATCAGAACATGTTCACTACTTAAACCTGCGAACATTTCCAATAATTTCGGATAATTCTTTTCAGCTTCTAGACGCGCGGCAGTTAGAACAATCTTTTGATTTGGACGAATCGAGTGCCTCGGACGTATCAATCCCTTTTCGGCTTTGGCGATAAATCCCAAATCTCGGTCAATCGTATTTACGTAAAATACAGTTATCCTTTTACAAGGCACTCCGATTTTTTCTAAATATGATTTCATACTCTCATTAATCGTAAAGAAATGATCTGCCAGGAACCACCATAGCTTTTCTGTCGCCCACGAATAGAATGATTTCAATCTACCGAATCGTCGAGTTCTTGAATAGAGCCGAGGCTGATTGCTGACACAGAGAACGATCTTACCGCCAAAAAATAGTTTGGCTACCCAAAGAGCCGGAAGCATACCAAAATCGTAGGTCATCCAGGCGTCAGGATGCAACTTGAACCTTTTCACAGTCAATGGAACGAGTATGGCAGTAATAAGATCCAATATCGGTTTTAACGAATACAGACGAGTCTTTTTATGAACCGTCCGGAATCGTCCGTCCGATTTGACGTAGGAGACATTGGCCCATGAAAAAAAGAAGAAGTTATTTAGATCCGGACCCATCTGATCACGATCCAGCTTCTGTCGAAATTCAACGGAAGAAGTACGAAAAATATCACGCCAATCATAATTGATCATGAAGATCGAAAGTGGTTTTTTCATGATATTTTGCGAGCAGACCCTGTTCCTTCCGCCGCCTGCGGGCGCTGATCGCTGGCTACCCGTCCTCGGCGCGCTCCAGGAACAGGCTCCGCTCGCACGTCATACAACCGCATTTCTTCCGCCAATCGTGACCCTAACTTGAACAGTCCGTGGTTCTCCTCGACAAATCTTCGGGCTGAAGCTGCGCGCGCGGAACGTTCTTCGGGAGATAATGCCAATAAGTGGGCAATCTTGACCGATAGTTCATCCACGTTATTTTCCTCGAATATATAATCAGCGTCAATCCATCTTGCCAAATCCATATTACAGGAAAGCGCCAGGGCACCGCAGGCCATGGCTTCAAAGATGGTCTTATCCAGCATGCCGCTAGGGCTTAGATTGACAAATATCTCATGGGCAGAATAAATCGAAGGCGTTTGGTCATTTGGGACACCGGGCTTGAATATGACCTGTCCTTCCATACCAAGTTCACCAGCCCGATTCTTGAGTGATTCCAAATATCCGCCATCTTGTGGCAAGGCGTCTCCGACAATAGAAGCATCGAAATCAATATTCTCCTTCTTCAAGATTCCCAACGCTTCAATGAGTTGATCCAGGTTCTTTGACGGCGCGATTCGACCTAGCGATAAGATCGACTGCGGACGACGACTCACGTTCCTTTGCAGACAAAAAGACTCCGTATCGATGCCGACCGGCATCAGAACGGCCTTGCTATATTTTGCAGTGAATGAATACTTCGATGTGCAGAACACTTTCGTACAAAAGAAAGCGGCCATATCCGTCAGATAGCTACCGGCATAGTGATTTCGCCACATATAGACCTTCTTACCGAAAAGCTTCCAGAAAATCCCTCCCAGTAAGACATACTCCTGATTCATATGGACAAATACCGAATCATATTCGGCACGATATTTCAAAATATACTCATAAAAATGCTTTAGATAATATCCGCGCGATATTCGTTTTTCCTTTCCTAGTGATAACACTTTCACATTTGCTGGCAATTGGTGAGCAGCTTCATATAAACATACAACTGTAACCAGTTCATAATGTTTTGCTAACTCTATTATCCACCGGTGAAAAAATCCGAGAACAGTATCGTTGGAATCAACTTTTTGAGTAAAAATTAGTAGTTTCATAATGCTCTTTTCCACAACTCTAACATAAGTTCATCACTTTCTTTAGGTGTCATGTATATATCAGCCCATCGTTTGGCTTCCAAGCCTAAATTTGTAGCGAAAGCTCGATTTTCATACAACCTTTCTAGCGCTGATGTCATAGACTCGACGTCACGGGTACCGACAATGAGCCCACTTTTTTCGTTGATGAGGAATTCATTGGCACAACCGACATCCGTCATGACTATGGGCCGGCCAAGAGAAGCCGCCTCGATCACAGTCATACCCCAGCCTTCATAATCTGATGGCATGAGAAAGACGTCCGATGTCCTCATCAATGAAGTGAACTCGCCCGTCCATGAACCGACGATAACCGAATCATTCAATCCGAGCTTAACAACCGATCCTTTTATCTTCATCCCTTCCGGTCCCGAGCCAGCTATAATCAAACCCGATTTTGGATGCTTCTTCCGGAAAAGCTCGAAAGCCTCGATCGCCAGGGGAATATTCTTTTGCTTGACATAGCGGCAGGCGACCAAGACGATCCAGTCAAACTGTGGGTATTTCGCATGCAAATCGGTCGTCAATGGCTTGTTCCTCATCTCTGCCACGTCTACAAAGATCGGTGCGATTACGATCTTTGACGAGGCTATTCCGAGCGAATCCCGCAAATAAGTGGCTATCTTTTGTGAAACTACCCGTATGCTCGACGCACGGCGCAAGACAAACGGAGCCAGCCAAGCTTGGAAGCGCTGGTGCATTGATTCACGACGAAAATATGGGCTGAAAAAATCGATATGGACCTGGACTTGGAGACGACAATTGAAAAGCCACGAAGCGATAAGGCCCCAGACGCCCATTTCAAAGGGATCCTGGACGGAGATGATCGTGTCCGGGACGACAAGGCTTCTGGAGAGGCGCAAGGAACGGAAGAACTGTACTGGCTTCGAAGATCCTCCAACGGTATGGATTGTCACGTTGGCGGACAGCGAAATCTGTTTGACCAAAGACGAGCCGACAAGGATGACGTCGACCTTTTCCGCCAATTCCCCGTAATGCCGCACGCGTTTTGAGACCGCGCTTTCAGCGTTAACCAGGTTCTGATCGATAGAAAGAAAGAGGAGGTTCATATTAGACAGTGTAGGATTTTAATAGCAAATCGAATATTTCCACCAGCCTGTCGACCATTCTCGTCACGGAGAAAAGTTCGGCCTTCTTCCGGGCTTCTCCGGCCAATCGGTCCGCATAAGAGCTGTCAGTGGCGATCTTCTTGGCCAGTCGAACAAAAGCTTGCTTATCAGATGGATCGATCAGTAGGCCGTTTATCCCGTCATCGACGATCTCCGACAGGTTGCCAATACGCCCGACAATTACCGGCACACCGATATGCATGGCTTCGACCGTCTGGAAAGAAAAGCTTTCGAAAGTCGACAGCAGAGCGAACAGAGTTGAGCGATGAATTAGAGCGAACAGTTCACGGCGACCGATCTGACCAAGGAATATGACACGATCACTGACGCCGTTCTTTTCTGCCAATCCGACCAGGCGTTCCCTGTCAGGACCTTCGCCGGCGATCGTGAGCCGCCACCCTGGCAATTCCGGCATGACTGAAATCAGAGTGTCAAAGCCCTTCCAAGGAACCAAGCGACCAGCAGTGACGATAGTCATACTCTCATATTTCGGCAGTCTTTCGAAATCTTCCTCTAGATTAATTCCGTTGTAAATGGTAATGACGCTATCCTTTCTTTTTGTCCAGCCGCTCACTAGCTTATTGAAATATTCGCTAGGCGTGATGACGATATCCGCATGCCGCACCGTGTAACTTTGGACCCAGCGCAAGACTTGGACCGGAAATGAGTACTTCTTATTTTGAAATTCGTCGATCGTATCAGAGACTCCATAACGCTGACTGGCCTGTTCCCAGGCATAGTCACCGGCAACCCGCAAAACCGTCTTCTTTTTCATCAATTTTCCGGCGCAGATCGCGGCAAAACCGGTCGATACCGGATCTTGCGTGAAGATTATCCCGGCTTTCCTGGCACACATCGCGATCTTAATAAAATATGCCGCGTGCCGAACCAACCGAGGCAGGTGTCGGACTTCGCGAAACGGCAAAACGTCGACAGTCATACCACGCTTTGACAATTCCTCCACCAATAGAAAGGCGTAAGTGGCCGGTCCGCCGATCTCCGGAGGATATATCCCGGTCGCTATCAATATCCTGGTATTGTCGAGTTTGTTTATGGTCATCGATCGTTGTAAACATCGGTTACCTCCGCAGCGATCTGTTCCCAGGTATGAGTATATCCGATAGACTGAACTTTTTCCGCCTGTCTCTTTCGATTCTCCGGCCGAGCCAACCAAACGATCTTCTCGGCGATCTCCTCAACGCTTAGAGGGTCAACTTCGATGACGCCATTCCCTATCCGTTCTTTGATCCCATTTTCCCGAGTCAGAATGCAGGGAACTCCACAAGCAACGGCGTCGAAAACGAGGCCCGGACTGGCATCTCCAAGCGAGACAAGTATTACCGCATACGATCTCTTTATCTTCTCCAAAAAGCTGTCATAAACGGCTTTGCCGCAATCAAGCTCGATCGGCGGCAATCCGGCCGCTTCGACTTTCTCTTGCGCCAAGCCAAATGCTTTTTTGAGAAGCTCGATGTTCTTCCATTTGAGCGTCCGAGTGCCGGCGACGAACACCCGGTTTTCCGGCTCTACCGGCGCCTCTCGCGCCCCGCAATAATTCTCGACGATCACATTCTTCTTTGGATCAAGGCCATAGGCCTTCTCGAATATCCTTCTCTGCCAATCGGTGCTGAATATTATGGACGCGGCTTTGCAGAGAGCCCGTCCGCCCCAGCGGTAGATGAGCTTCTCGCGAAATGAGAGTTTGCTAAGCTTCGCGTCGATCCTGGTCGAATAAAAGTCTTTGAATAGGACCAAGTCTCCGGTGCGTTCGATGTAAGTCTCCCAAAGGCGATCGCCGCCAGTGCGGATGATGTATTTCTTTCGCAATATCGCGCAGGCTATCATGGTCGGCACAGCGGCATTCCAAGTATCCAGTACCAGAATGAGATCGGCCTTCCAAGCCTTGCGGATGACTTTAGTCAAATAAAGCGCGTTGCTCAAAGGCGACGGCACGGCTCGTTCCCAACGATATGCGGCTACCTTGACCTCATGGCCTTGTTCTTTCCAAGTTTCGTAGAGATTGCGGGCATACTGGGCCGGACCGCCGATATCGGGAGGATAAATGCCGGACGCGATTAAAATCTTCATGCGAATCAGTCTAGCATAATTAGGACCTCCTGCATCTTCTTGGCTATCATGCTCCATTGATATTTTTCGCGGATCATTTCTGACGCATGTCTGACGATGTAATCCCGCGATTCCCTGTCCTTCAACAGCTTCTCGACTTTCTGGGCAATCGATTGAGGGTTGTCGACTTCGCAGAATAAGCCTGTCTCGCCGTCTTTCAAGAAATCGGGGATGCCTCCGACTGGCGTGGCGATGACGGGTAATCCGGCGGCCATTGCTTCCAGGAATGAATTCCCTAGGCCTTCCGACAGAGACGGCCTAACGAAGATGTCCGAAATTTGCAGATAAGGCGGCATGTTTTTATGCGGAATGAAGCCGAGGAATTGCACTCGATTCGAATCGGCAAGCACTTCATGATTCGGGGCCCGGTTCAGCTCAAGCTGGACCGCTTGTTTTTTGAGTTCTTCTTCCTGGTATCCCTGGCCAAGAATCAGCAACTTCACATTCGTCGGTAAATACTTCAAAGATTCGATTATGTCCTCCACGGCATTTTTTACGACTAGCCGTGAAGTAGTGATGAGAAAGACATCATCATATTTCTTTCCGAGTTTGGACTTCAGAGCGGCTGCAGTCTCGGCCGAAATTGGTCTAGAAAATGCATCGTAATCGACAGCGTTCGGCACAACCGAGACCGGGCACTTGGCGCCCATATCTTTGGCCCAATCAGCCAGGTATTTGGAAATAGTCTGAACGTAATCCGCCTTTGTGAAAATCATTTTGAAAAGCGGATACAACAGCAAAGCGCGGCGCTTCAAGTAAGGGATCGGGTCACCGTCCTGCAATGTCAGCAGATATGGGATCTCCGGATGTGTCAGTTTGAAAAGCACAGCCGCGAATGAGCTATAAGTGGCCATGATAGACCAGATGGCGTCATACTTCCGTCGACGATTCAAGGCAACGGCTGTGAGAAGTCCGGTAATGAGATACGCGTATTTATTCAAATGCAGATACCATGGCAATGAATCAGTGGAAAATTTCCTTGAAGTCGACCAACCGACTCGGTATACATTGATATTGCCGATTTTTTCATATTTCGGCAACCGTGAATCAAGGCGCAGAGAGATGAGGTCGAATTCGATCTCCTCCGAAGGTATGCGATCTGTAATCTCTTTTATGGCAACTTCAGCCCCGCCGATGAAGCGCGGATAATAGGCGAATGAGAATATGAGGATGCGCTTTTGTCTCGAAGAATTGGTCATCTGTTCATACTTCCACACCTTCAGTCGACTTTCAAGACCTTCTTGAGGACGTCTTCAGGGACTTCTTTGGTTTCATAATTTTTTGCTTCGCGGACACGGGTATCGATAGCACGATCAACCTCGCCGACTACAGCGGAAACCGGTCGGCTCGGCTGTCTATTCTCGGCGGCGCCTTTTGTATTTGGCAAACTCGGTTTTCGCGCCGCCTGCGAAATGCTCTCTCTACCCGTGTCCGCTTCGCCCATTTTGGGACCATCTCCCGACTTCCCTAGTACCGCTGCCAGAGCGCTCCTCAAATCAGCGACGTTCTTGGGTGACCGCGCCTTGGGATCAGTCCGCAGCGGTTGAGGTTTGGGCGCGAGCGAAGACAAAGGCACGGATTGTATCTTGGGCGGTTCCGACTTCACGGGCTCGACCTTCACTGGCTGGGCCTTAATCGGCTTCACTTCAGATGCGGACGGCGTTGATGGCTTCAAAGGAGGTGGAGCTTTAATCGCCGGCGGGACTGGCGTTTCTAGAGGTTTTAGCGGTTCCGGTTTCAATTGCGCTTTGGCAATCGTCTCTTTCAAATTCGTGAATGGTTTAACAGTCGGCTTTGCGGTCGGCACAACAACAGATTTAACGGCTGATGTGACAGTCGGCTTTATGGTCGTCCGGGTTTCGGAAACAGGAGAACGAGAAGGTGCTGGAGCGGCTGGAGAAGCGGGCAAGCTATTCGACGCCGACGAAACTGACGCCGACGAAACTGAAGCCGACGAAGCCAGTCTTGGCGCGACAACCTTCGCTACCGGTTCATGGAACTTGATGATCTCCTCTTCCACCGCCGCTCGCGGCCTTGAGAACTGCTCTCGAGAAGCATCAGTGATCTCCTTCACATAGGAAACGTCCGGATGCTCGATCGGCGGCAAAGTGACGGCGGAAAAAGGCGGAGAAGTCAGCCCATCGATCATCAGCTTCAGGTAGATCTGCGTGAATCCAAGATTAACTAGGTCTTCTATGACGAACTGCGGAGAGAATTCTTTTTCCAATTCTTCAGCATCAGTGGCCCCAACTCTGAAAGTGATCATGGTACCGACGTTGCCGAAGACGGCCGGACGCACGATGTCATCCATCTGCTCGATATATTGATGGGCTATGGTCAGATTCAACTTATATTTCCTGGCTTCGGAAAGGATGTCGGCGAAAGAAGCGTTAGCGAAGTTCTGGAATTCGTCCACGAATAGATAGAAGTTCGGCAACATGCGGGCGACGCGGTCGGGAGTATCGGCTCGGGACATTGCCGCCAGATAAATCTTGGTGACCAGGAGTCCGCCGAGAAGCTTCATATTCTCGTCGCCGATCCTTCCCTTGGAGAGGTTAATAATAATTATCTTTCTATGGTCTATGGCCTCCCGAAAATCGAATGAGGAATGTGGCTGGCCGATCATGTTGCGGATGAGCGGATTGGCGGTGAATTGTCCGACTTTGTTCTGGATGGCCGGCACCGCTTCGGCGGCCATGCGCTCGGTATAATTTGCGAACTCCTTGGTCCAGAAAGTTCTGACCGAGGGGTCTTGGATCTGCGACACGATCTCTTTGCGGTATTCTTTATCAGACAGCATCCTATTCACACCTAGAAGCGTGCTATCTTTGGCCTCGAGCAATGCCAGCAAAGTATTGGTCAGGATATATTCCATTCGGGCCGACCAAGCGTCTTCCCAGATCTTCTTGAAAGTGCTCATCAATCCCGAGACGACCAAGTGCCTTTTCTCTGGGTCGACGCTCTCCAGGACATTGAATGAGATCGGGAACTCCACGTCGAAAGGCGCGATGTGGATGACGTCGCGGATGCGCTCTTTGGGAACGTATTCGAGGAGTAGGTCGGCGGTCTTGCCGTGCGGGTCGATGAAGCAGATACCTTCGCCATTCTGGATGTCTTGAACAGCCATGTTCTCCAACATAGTGGACTTGCCCATGCCGGTCTTTCCGATGACATAGACGTGCCGGGTGCGATCCTTGGCTTTGATGCCGAACTTCACCCGCTTGTTCCGGGCATCTGTCTCGGCGAAATATGTGATGCGATTCTCGTCCATTAGATTGATGCGATTTTGTTAAATTATAGCACATTCTTAAAAGTGAATGCCCCCGTCTCAAAGATGAGCGGGGGCAAACGATACAGCTTCTTCCAGTAGCTGGTTCAAATCTAACGTCTGTTGTTGATCACTAACTACCGCAGGTCTTCACGGCGTCTTCCGACAGGCGGCGCTCGAATGCGCCATCCACAGTGTCGAAAGCCACAACTAGAGCTTGGCGTGCCTTCGCGCGCCTATTGTTCAGCTCAGTTAGTTCCTGTTGGTTTGGCTGCCTAATTTTCTGATTGCCGAGAATCGCGGCAATTGAGGCACAACCAACCACTTTCCCATTTCCTATGCTGGAAACGGCCAACATACTGACAGATTTTCCTGACATTTATTGATGTTTATCTAAACCGAATTAAGAACGCCCGGTTTGAGGAAACATGCGCGTTATCCAAACGCACACTGCCGGGATCTGGTTACAAATGCTACCACGTATTTCAATTAATGCAAGCTCGCATCATTTTTCGGCATAAGCGCCTGCGGATCATAGACGCTCGCCGCGTCCCAGAGCATCCAGCTAGTCAGACCCGAATCATATGTTGCCTGCATTTGGGAACGAATCATGGCCGGAGTGTAGATAGCTCCAAGATCGAATGCCTGCAGCCAGGGCCGCAATTTATTCTTATCATAAGCAGTCTTGGTATATAGTTGCGGCGTGGTCGAAGCGATCTCTTCTAGGCCTTGATCCTGATCACGGGTCGTCGTCGCTTCGGCCTTGACGATGGCTTTGCCCATAGAATATTTCACCACATCATATGGATGCTGGGCTGGCTTGGCGAAACCAAGAAAACCGTTGGCGAAATGGGAAGGATAGACCATGGGAGAGACGTAGTCGAAGTATGGCAGAGCATCGAGTATATTCTGGCCGATGCCCAAGTCTCCTTCGGCACTGGTGGTCAGACCGAACAGATCTACGGACAATGGCACGCTGGTCGAAGCGAACTGTTCGCGCAGATAGAGGAAAAATGAACGCATGACTTCTTCACGAGTGCGCCCCTCGCTCCAAGAATAGGCGATATCTTGCATATTGCCGTCAGAAGGATAACGGATATAATCGAAATTCAGTTCGTCAAAACCATCCGCATATGCTTCGTTGCCGATAGCGACTAGATAATCCCAGACCGGTTGAGCTCCCGGATCGAGCCATTTTACCCCTTTATAATCAGCCCAAACTCCGCCCTCTTTGGTTTTGACCGCCCATTCTGGATGGCCCTTGATGAGATACGAATCCTGGAAAGAGGATATCCGACCGATGACATATACGCCCTGTTCATGCAGGCTCTTTATATATTCCTTTATATCCGGAATACGATTTTCGGACGAGCCGATAGCTTGCAATTCCGGGTCATCCACTCGGAAGCTGATGCGGCCGGTGTAATCCTTTACGTCGATGACCACGGCATTCACTTCCGTCGAAGAGGCCAAGCTGGAAAGCTCCGCACGGAATTTCTTATTGCCAGCCGCCCAACTGGTGAGATACACGGCTTTGAGTGGATCGGGTGTAACCAAATGATAGACTTCGCTCTTCACAACCGCATGAGACTGGATCGGATCGTCCGAAGTCGTTGTGGCGACTTCCGCAAGACCGGTAGAATAAGCGGTGCTCCCGGATGATAAGAAAAATGAGGCGACCACGCATAGACCGATGATCAGGGTGGCGCCAAGCAATATCGCCAAGATGCGGGTTGCTCCCATATTGCGCCACCGGATGCTCATTTTTGGTCAGTCGGGTTTGGATTGGTAATACTGTTAGATTTGTGCTCGCTGAAAGGCAGATCGGCCGGAACGATCGGCTTGATTTTTGGTGCCATAGAATACGCGATCGCCGCCACAAGCGATCCGCAGACGACCTCGAGAAACCACTTCAAATTAATCGGGAAGCCGAGAAACGGGATCACGATGACGATCACTCCGATGAGCATGAGAACCTGACGTTTGGACATGGTGTTCACATTATAGCAGAGGATATATGAGCTTGCGAATATAGCGCGAAGTGATAGGATAGTGCCAGGAAAAAGAACAAATATGAAAAACGTACGGCTTGAAACACTCCTTAAGGAAGATCTCGAGCCGTACATTGACAGTTCGACTGTCATACGGCTCAAGGCACCAGGCACGCTCCTCTTCATCGGGCGATTGGACACTGACTGGGCAGATCGCAATAAAGTATTGCGCATCAGCAACGATTTCTGCGAAGTGATCATCAATCCCCTGATTCGACTGACGGAACGTCTGATCGTGCCCATGGACCCGCAGGATCCGGGAAACGCGCTCTGCAAACTAGACTGGACTCTCGGCAAATACGAAGTGTCGGCTGAACTTCGACCGTTCAGATTACCCGGGCCACGACGGATCATCTGGGACTTCCCGGCAAATGATCTCTTAGGCATCCAATCGGTAGGCGGACATACGGCCATTCTTTCGCTCCGACCGAACGACTTGGCGGAAATAGAAAAGATGTTAGATCATATCCAGACACATATCTGAATCACGGCACTGGAGAGTTTCCAGTGCTTTTTTTGTTAATCAGAACTCCGACACGATCACCACAAATTCCCCTCTGACTTTGTCGGGATGCGATTGAAAGTAGATCTTTACCTCTCGAGCTGTGCCGCTCGCAACCTCCTCAAAGATCTTCGTCAATTCGCGACAGATCGTTACTTGTTTTTTGCCGTCATCCTCCAATGATTCAAGCGTCTTCATTATCCGATGCGGCGACTCGTAGAAAACGACGGTACGTTCCGACTCCGCGATCTCTTTGAATAAGGTCTGCCTTCCCTTCTTATGCGGAAGAAAGCCCAAGAATGTGAAATCGGCGCAAGGAACGCCGGCGATGGAAAGAGCCGCCGTCAAAGCCGATGGTCCGGGGATCGATTCGATCCTAATTGTGCCGGCGGCCAGCTCCATTGCCAATAATTCACGTACATGTCTTACTAATTCCGCCCCCGGATCGGAAATACAAGGCGTACCGGCATCAGATACAAGAGCGATGTTCTTCCCTTCTTTGAGCATTTGAATGATTTCGCCAGTCCGAGAGAGCTTGCTATGCGCATGGTAAGAAAGAGTGCGAGTTGAAATGCTGTGGCGGGCGAACAATCTCTTAGTGACACGCGTATCTTCGCAAAGCACCAGATCGACTTTCTTCAGGGTCTCTAAAGCCCGAAGGGTGATGTCTTCGAGGTTGCCGATGGGAGTGCTTACGATATAAAGCGATGCCATAAAATCACATTACCACATGATTTTGATTTTGTCCGCAAATCGAGGGGATGCATTGACCATTATGAGTTATATCTATAGACTGTGATTCATGGCCTCAAACGCTCTAAAGATCATATATGTCAGCCGGGAAATAGAACGGGCTTTGGGCACGGCCCCCGGCGAGAACTACCAGATAGTCTCCAATGAAACGCCTTATGGCCTGACCGTCAAGAAGCAATACCCCGATTTCATCACCCTGGTGAAGAGCCCGAAAGCCGAGCTTCTCGGCACCACTGACCTCTTGAATCGTCCGGAAACATCGAAGCTCCTCCGCGACGATTCGCGCCTCTTGGTCTTCAAGAACACCCTGCGTGTGGAGACCGCCGCCAACTCCAACCATTGGAAGCTCCTGAATCCGCCGGCGAACATCTCCGAACGCGTGGAAAATAAATTATCGCAGATCCGCTGGCTGGGAACGGTCGGCCAAAGATATCTGCCGCCGCACGCCGCCAAGGTCGCCAAATTCATCACTTGGAAGAGCGAGGCGCCTTTCATCATCCAGTGGGCCCACGGCCATACCGGCGACGGCACCATCCTCATCCGCAAACCGGAAGATCTGCGCGCTATCCAGGAAAAGTTCCCCGAGCGCATGGCCCGCATAACCAATTTCGTCGACGGTCCTTCATTCACGGTCAATGTGGTGGTAACTCCGGAACGCCTACTCATGGGCAACGTGAGTTATCAGATCACCGGCCTCTCGCCATTCACGGACAATGAATTCAGTACCATCGGCAACGACTGGGGCGCGGCTCGCTCGCTTCTCTCCGCCGGCGACTTCCAGACGATCCAATCCATGACTGCCGAGATCGGGCAAAAGATGCAAGCTGACAGCTGGAAAGGCTTGTTCGGCATCGATTTCATCCGTGAAGAAAAGAGCAAGCGGATGTACCTCATCGAAGTCAACGCCCGCCAGCCGGCTTCGGCGACCTTCGAATCTACGCTCCAAGAGCAGGCGCGCGCCAGGGGCGTCCGCGGCTTGACCACCTTTGAAGCCCACATCCGCGCTCTGCTCGGATTGCCGATCGACCAGGACCTTATCGCCATCGATGACGGTGCCCAGATCATCCAGCGCGTCACCAAGAATGTCCAAAGCATCTTCGACGATGCCGCCAAAGATCTGCAAAAGAAAGGCTATGCCGTAGTCTCCTACCAGAACAGCACGCCCAACTCCGACCTCCTCCGCATCCAATCGCCGGCTGGCATCATGGAAGGCCACCGCTCATTCAACCTCAAAGGCAAAGAGATCGCCGAAGCCATCAAGAGCGCGCATTTCAAGATAGAGGTGTAGCGATTTCTCTTACATGACCACCTCCACCCTTTCAACCAAATCGCTTTTAATCCTCGACCAATACGTGCATTTCCGGTTCGGATCGGCGGTCTGTTCGGTTCCCTATTTCAATAATCGGACCGTCGGGGCCAGAGCGGCTCTGCGGGCGACCATCGGCAAAGGCAGTCCCAAAGACATCCAGGAAGAGCTCCAATCTATCACCGTAAAGAACCATATCGATTACGATTCGCTGGCCGATGAATCATTGAAAAAACTCCTAGTAGACAACAACCTCGGCATCGAATGCTCCGGATTCGCCTATTACGTTTTGAATGCTGAATCCGAAGAACGAGGTAAAGGCACGCTCGATAAACATCTCCGCTTCGTCAAAGCCGGCGGATTCTTAGGAAAGATCCGCGCCAAACTACGTCCGGTAGAGAATTGCGACGTCGCCACTTTTGCCGATGATGCCAACAGTTCTATGATTCCAATAAATGAAGTCCGGCCCGGCGATTTCATTTCAATGCAGAACGACGGCGACGAGTCCGAGCGCGATCATATCCTGGTCGTCACTGAAATAGACTATGATAATCCCGGAATGATTCCCGGCCAAAATTCCACCGGCAACTCAAGGCCAACTAAGATCTACTATTCTCACGCTGTCGCTTACCCTGAAGATGGAAAGTATGGAACCGGCATCAAACAAGGGCTCATCGAATTGTCGGCTGAATGCAAAACATTGGCCGATGGTCTCTGGTCGGAGAACGGGACAACTGCGAATGCTACGCGAATATTCAACAGGGCAAAGAAATCGAGAACAGAGATACGCAGGTTGAAATGGTTCTGATTTACGTGCTATCGTGTTCCTAATGCTCACCATCCTGCAAGGCACCGCTGACCTGGCCTACATCTTCGGTTTTACGCTGATCGGCGCCGTCGTGGCTTTCCTCTGGGCACCATTACTCTCGCGAGCACTCCTACGCTTACATGTCATCAAAGGCGCAAAAGTCGAGCTTGCCGCCATCGGTTCTCGTGGTTATAAAGCCACCACGCCCGTCATGGGCGGGCTTCTGGTCGTCATCACTGTCGCCATAGTCACTTATTTCTTGAATTGGTCCCGCAGCTTCACCTACGTGCCGGTCGGCGTGATGCTCATCTCCGCCGCCTTGGGCGCCATCGACGACCTCATGAATATCTATGGGAAGGAACGCCGCTCGCGCAAGCTCGGACACCAGATCACATTGATCCACGTTCACCATGAATGGAAGATGCGCATATGGTACACGCTGACTCTGCCTTGGACCGCCTTCAAACGCATGTCCGTCTGGTTCGGCTCGCAGACATCCAAAGGAGTATTCGTCCACGAGAAACTCATCCTGCAATTCATCGCCGGCGCCCTGACCGCCTGGTGGATCTACACCAAGCTCGGACCGGCCTGGCACTTCATCTATTTCCCCTTCGGCTTTAGTTGGAATGCTGGAATCTTGATCGTCCCCATTACGATCCTCATCGTCATGTTCACAGCCAACGCCGTCAACATCGCCGACGGCATGGACGGTCTGGCTGGCGGGATGCTCATCATGACTTTCAGCGCCTTGACTCTATTGTCCTGGATCAATGGTTTCGGCGAGATCGCTATCTTGAACGCCACGACCGTCGGGGCACTGGTCGCCTATACTTATTTCAATATCAAACCGGCCCGATTCATGAGCGGCGACGTGGGATCATTGGGTTTGGGCGCGCTCTTGGCGGTGAATGCCATGGCTATCGGCGAGACCGCTTCGCTCTTCTTCTTGGGATTCATGTTCTACATCGAGGCCATATCGGTTGTCATGCAGATATTCTCGCGCTATTTCTTAGGTCGAAAGATCTTCCGTATGGCACCCTTGCACCATCACTTTGAATTGTCCGGCTGGAGCGAAGAGAAGACGGTCATGAGATTCTGGGTCTTACATTTCATCTTCGTGGTGTTCGGATTTTGGTTGGCGCTGCATTAGTAGTATTAAGTATGAAGTATTACGTAATACTATCATGAAATACCTCAACTGGAATGAGACCACAATAACCGACTTCTCTCCTGCTTTCATAAGTGAAATGTATGAAAATGGGTACGTTTTCACGCGGATCGGGAAAGGCGTGATGCAACAAACGCGGTCTGTCAGGATCGATTTGAGTAAATTTCAATTAACCAGCGAGAACCGCCGAATACTAAGCAAGGTCCCGGACATCTCACTTTACTTAACTAAAGTGCCCGTGACCGACTATAGCTATCCCATCGGCAAGCTAGCCAAGGATTTCTATGACACCAAATTCGGCCCGAGCATCATGAGCGCGCAGAAGATCAAAGAGATGTTGACTGATCCGGCTAAGAGCAACTTCAATTGTCTTTTGAAATTTGAAGCCGACAAATCAGCACCCCACGGCTACGCCATTTGTTATGAGAATGGATCATTGTTGCATTATTCGTACCCATTCTACGACTTAAAAGAATCATCCAAAGACATGGGCTTGGGAATGATGACCAAGGCACTCGAATGGGCAAAATCTGAGGGCAAAAAATACGTCTATCTTGGCTCTCTTCAGAGACCATCCGACACTTACAAGCTCCAATTTGAAGGACTGGAATGGTTCGATGGTGGACCAAACGGCAGCGGCACTTGGAAGACCGGGTTCGAAGAAGTGAAGAAAATCCTGGCTTCTGCTAAGATGTGAGCATGCTGAAAAATCAGTCTGAATCCAAAGATTTGGCTAAAATATTACCAAAACGTCTGCACGTCATCGGCATCTGCGGAGTGGCCACCAGCGCGCTGGCCATCGCTTTCCATAAGAGAGGCGTCAAAGTCACCGGTAGCGATAAAGGCTTCTTCCCGCCGGTTTCCACGGAATTGGAAAAGCAGGGTATTCCCTTTTACGCCGGTTGGCATCCGGAGAAGATGGCCGAGAATGGCAGACCTGATCTCATCATGGCCGGCGGTTCCGGCACCAGTCTCTCCAACCCGGAGATCGTATTCGCCAAAGAACAGAACATCCCTATATGTTCATTCGCCGAAGCTCTGGGAAATCACGTCGTGAAAGAGAGATCGATCGTAGCAGCCGGTACTTGGGGCAAGACAAGCAATTCGGCCATGTTGTCATTCATCTTCATTCAAGCCGGAATAAATCCGAGTTATTTCACCGGCGGCGTTTCCCTATCTCATGCATCGGCCGAGATCACCGACTCTGATTGGAGCATCGTCGAAGGAGATGAATACCAGGCTGCCATCTGGGATCGAAAGGCCAAATTCTTTTACTACAAGCCGACTCATCTATTGCTGTCAGCCGTCTCATGGGACCATGCCGATCTGTATCCTACTGAAGCCGACTATTTCGCGACATTCAAGAAATTGCTGGGCGAAATCCCAACCAGCGGCTTGGTAGTCGCCTGCGCCGATGATGAAGGCGTCATGAAGATCATCGATCCTTATAAAGGCCGCAAAATATTCTACGGTCGCGCTAGAATAGGCTCATCGAAGACTTCCGGCGAGGTCAGACCTAGGATTGAGTACGCTTACAAGAATGTCTCGCAATCCAGCCAAGGTCTGCGCCTGACAATCACCCATGATGGCCAAGAATTCGAGGTTCATTCGCCTATGCTCGGCTTGTTCCAATCGGAGAATATCACCGGTTGTTTCGCCATGGCTTGTGAATCGGGGATCGAACCGGAGAAGATAGTCGAGGCCATTTCCCGATTCAAAGGTTTGAAAAGAAGGATGGAAAAGCGGCTCGACGGTGGTGGAGTCACCGTTATCGACGACATCGCCCATTCGCCGGAAAAAGCCGAGTCGGTTTTGAATACCTTGCGTTCAATCTATAATGGAAGAATAATCGCTATCTTCGAGCCGAATAGCGGCGGACGGGAGCGCGGGGCATCCGCTAAATACGATGACGCCTTCAGAGACGCTGATATGGTCGTCGTCCCGAGATTGACGAAGCTTAAAGTCTCCGAAGATCAACTCAAATCAAACCGTCCGATCGAAGGCGACGAGTTGGCGGCCATCATCGGCAAGACGCATCCGGATGCTCGTTATATCGAAGACGACGCGGCCTTAGTCGATTTCCTGATTTCAAAAGCCAAAAAAGGCGATGTGATCGCATTCTTGGGCTCGCACGGATTCAGGGGCATGATTGAAGAAGCTATACGTAAATTAAGCTGAAATGTCTGCTGGCGCCCGCTTGGCGCGCTACATCACTTCCCTTCGTCGACTATATCTAGCTTCACATTGCCAGCAACGATCTCTTTGACAAGAAGCGTCATTCCGCAATGATTGCATTCGATGACCATCCCCGGCGCAATGTTCGGATATATCCCAAGATCGATGGTATTCTTGCACTCCGGACAAACACAGAGCGATTTTGATGATTCTGATTTTTCGCTGATCATCTTTTAATACTACCTAAAATACGCTAGGATGACAACATGGTAACTCCCCAAGAACAATTTCCCGCCCTAGCCAAAGCCATCGGCCTGACCGATCTCTATTTGAAGCGCGAAGACCTGCATCCCTATGGCTCGCATAAAGGCCGGTCTATTCCATTTATGATCGATCATTACTTCGAGCAAGGGTTGCGTAATTTCGCGATCTCTTCATCGGGTAATGCCGCTCTGGCCGCCGCTTTGTATGTTAAAGAATTGAATAGCAATTCCGCCAAGAACGGCAACCAATCATTGATCCACTTAGACATCTTCGTCGGCATCCATTTAGCTCCGAATAAACTGGCAAAACTGAAGAAATTGGAAGGCGATCACATCCGCGTATTGACAAAGGAAAGGCCTCTGCAATCCTTGATGCAAGCCTCGGAAGAAGGCGCGCGCAGCTTACGGCAATCAACTGACGATTTGGCCCTGATCGGTTATAAGAGCTTGGCTGAAGAATTGGCTAAAATTCCGAACTTGGCGGCCATATTCATTGGCACCTCTTCCGGTACGACGGCGCAGGCCTTGGCGCAATACTTCATGGACTTGAAAACCTCCATCCAAATCCACATCGTCCAGACATCCTCATGCCACCCATTATCAGACGCCTTTGAAACATTCGACGGCGAGGATGAGCAATCCATCGCCAACGCAATCGTCGACAAGACCGCACGCCGGAAAGATGCGCTGATCCCGCTCATCAAAAAGACCGGCGGCTATGGCTGGTTCGCCACGAATGACGAGATTCGTGCCGCGCAGGAGCTCGTAAAGAAACATGCCGGCTTCGAAATTTCCGCTAATAGCGCGCTTTCAATCGTCGGTGCCATGGAAGCCGCTTACAGAAGCTGGCCGGTGAATGGTGCGGTGGTGTGCATGATATGTGGTGACTAGAATAATGATTACATATATCAAACCGTTACAAAATGTAACCAGTTGAAAAGAGTATCGTTTGAGTTGTCCGACATATTCGGACGACTAAAAAACAGCAACCTGGGTAAATAATGAGCCGTATACATGGCAATCGGCCAAGCTTGAAGTCGAACAAGATACGCCGATTGGAAAAGAAATATTGGAATCGCTTGCTAAACTCAAGATACTTCAATGAGTCAAATACAGAACAGCTTAAAACCGAGTGAAATCTTCTTTGAAAAGGTAGTTGGTTACAAAATGTAACCAACTGAATGAAACGTCCGCAAAAATCGGACATTTGAAAACGGCCACGCGTCGACAATTTGTCGATGATTGAAATGTGGTATAATATTGACATATGAAAAACTCTCAAAAAGTTTATGCGGTGCCGCTTTTAATAATAATCGCGTTATTGGTAATAGGGGGTGGAGCATTTATTTATGATAAAGAATCACAAAACTTTAACGAACAGAATCGAGGAGAACCAGTCACGACAAATTTAACGCCAAATATATCAAAGGTATCGCCAGCTGCACAAAGAACTTCTGCTACACCAAAAGATATCGCGCTTCCTACATCCAATAAATCGAAAATTATCTGGGCATCTCTCCCTCCGAAGAAGAACGCCGGCGGCAATACTACTAGTGTTGCCGCCAATTGTGTTGCCGGATCTCAATGTCAGGATACTATAGCAGTAACCCAAAAAGATGTTCCAAATTATTATGCANNACTTTAGATACTCAGTGTTCGTATTATAAAGGATTTACTGGAGTTCAGACGGGAAGAGAAATGCCACAAACGAGCGTTCCAGCTCAAACAAGTGGTTCACCTCAAGCCCCAACACAACCTCCTGGAGGCGGCTTGTCTACTGCAAATCCCACCTTACCTGCCGCGGTTTCCGGATCAGAAGGTTGTTTCAGTAAGAACGCGCTACTCGGAAGTGCCAGTAATGTGAATAATCTCACAGAAGTCCCTTCGACCGCATGTGAGTGTGGCGTTCAACCTCCATCTCATTCTATCAGCGGTTCACCGGCTGCCATTGATGCAAATTCTGGTAGTGTTTCTCCTGGAACCATGTCGGATATCAGCAACCCGATGTCAGAAGCATTGATATGCATGAGGCCACAGATACTTCCGGACATTATGACTAATAATTTTATCTTCCCTCAAAGGGTCAAAGTCAATAATCCATTCTCAATCTCATTTGATTACAAAAATGTCGGACATGTTGGATGTACGGAAGCTTATTTTCAAGCTGATATCACCAGAACAATCGCCGGACAAAGTGAATATCTAGGCGGTTCTGGTGCACACATCACATATATTTCTCCACTCAATCCGGGAGAAGGAAATACTTTCACATTCGGGAGTCAAGCACTTCTACCATTTAATCTAGCCGGGGATTACCAGTTGAATCTCACTATGTTCTGCGAGTCTCCTAGAGAAACACATATGACTAATAACATGAAAGAAATACATATTCAAGCAAATTGAAAGTTGCCTGAATATTATTCCGTACAGCCCGTAACAGAAGGCTCAAAATCCGTCTCACAACGCCCTCACCGCTCTCACGAACCTCTCGCTTCTTTCTTTACGCGACGAGTCCAAACCGGCAGCCTCGAATCCGGGACTGAACAAAACTTTATCGCCCTTTTTGGCGTGTTCGAAGGCCAATTGGGTGGCTTCTTCGATGGAACGAGCCGAGCGGATTTCGATCTTTTCAAGCCGACCGAGCGCTTGGCGCTCCCGCAGAGTGCCGCTCCCGGGCAGGAGCACGAGCGTGTGGACATATTGCGGCAGGAGCGAATACAAGGCGCGGTAATCAGAAAGAGTTTGGGCGCCACCGAAAATGAGCACGTTGTTCGGGGAGAGAGATGCATTTACACTTGCTTCCCCAGCGATTTCTCCAGCAGCATCGGCCACGGAATCCCCTGTCTCGGCTTCGGCTTCTTTCGCACCGCCTTTCGTGATCGACTGCAGTGCCGCTTGCGTAGATGAACAATTCATCGAGGCCGCGTCATTGTAGAATTCCACATTCTTGACCTTCTTGACCAATTCTAGTCGGCCATGCAAGGGTTTCCAGTTTTGTAGAATCCGCCTGGTCGTTTCCTCGTCGACTTTAAATAAATGCGCCGCTTGAAGGGCCAGAGCCGCGTTGTCGCGGTCGTGCCGACGGGCTCCGATATTCGACATATTCTTCAACTCCCAATCGACCGGAATGATCGTCGGCTTGGTGCGCAACATCTTGCCGCGTGGCAATTCCTTATATCGGCGCGTGGCATCGATCACCTCATCAGAGGCGATGATGAAATTATTGTAAGTCTGAAAGGTCAGGATCTCGAAGGGCGACTGGTCATATGATCCTTTGGCCGGAATAGTCGTGAATATGGCTACCTGCGGACTGATACGGAGAGCGAAGAGTTCACGCATCATCGGTTCGATAACACGCATAAGGATAAGATCGCCGCTCTTGACCTTCTTCAAATGTGCGATGATGCCTTCGTCAGATTCCGGATCGATCACGAAAAAACCTTGATCTTCCGCGGTCCTGCAGGCCGCTTTAAGCATCGGCTCTAACATGGAAACGACCGTGGCCTTACCGCATTCGCCCATGACTCCCACCACCGTGACCGGCGGCGATTTCTTGAAGAAAAGCGTCTCCGGATACTCGATGGGAATATTCTTGCCTTTGGCGCCTTTAAGGAAGCCGGATTCGCGGGGGTACTCATGGGATAAGATGATGAGATCCATGTCCAGAAGATCATCTTCCGGAATTGAGCCGCAAACGTAATTTGCCAAACCTTCGTTGCGCAGGAAAACCAGATGATTCTTCAGACGAGCCTCGCTTTTCAGGTCATATATGCCGACAAAAGCGCCAGCCTTCACGAGAAACGAAACATCCTCTACCATTTCTCCGTTCGCACCCAGCCCGATCACGGCGATACGCTTGCCTTTGAAATAGTCGCGAGAAGTCATAGGCGCAGTATAGAATATGCGCGCCCTTTTGGCTACGCCGGCCGCTAATTATTACCCATCAACCCTTTCACCTTGATCATCTCCTGGAGCATGGCCTGCAATGTGACCGTCTCCCCGGCTGATGTCTCCGATTCGACCACGAAGTACGACAGCTTCTTCATGAAGATGCCATACAAGTCATGGAAGTATTGCTCCAGGACTTTTCCCCTATGCGCCGTCTCTTCGTGGACCGCGTCATTTGGAGCATCGACTCCTGTATGAGCGCCACGACCTTTCCCCTTTGAGGATGGACCGTCCAAAACGCGGAGCAATTCCAACGGACGCTTGAGACCCTCGTATGACAAAGAAGCATCGTTCAAAACGCCATCCAAGGACGGCGAAACGAGTCTGTAATCTCGCAGCATATTATTTAGCTATAATTAACTGGTACGCTTACGAATCCATCCTTGGTGATGATGACATGATCAAGCACACGGATGCCCAGGATCTTCCCTGCCTGGACAAGCTGTTCGGTAATTCTAACATCTTCATCGCTCGGCGCAAGCACGCCCGAGGGGTGATTGTGGGCCAATATGAGCGACACGGCATTGACCTCTATAGCCGGCTGGAAGACTTCGCGCGGGTGCATGAGATTGGAGCTGACGGTCCCGATGGATATGGTCTCGTCGCGGATTACCCGATTGTGACTATTCAGATATAAGCCCCTGATATTCTCCTTGGTCAGATTGCGCATATCAGTCAGATATTCATAGACTTCTTTGGCATTGCGAACAACGGTGAAAGCCGAAAAGCTATTGTCGAAAAGCCGCCGTCCGATCTCCCCGCAGGCCACGACTTGACAGGCTTTGACGATAGGTATATCCGCATCCTTGGCTAGCTTGGACGGGTCTTTCTCGGCGAAGATGTTCTTTTCTCCATACTCGTTGACGATGCGCCCGGACATGCCGAGCAAATCCTCTTTGGTCGTGCCTACAGTCATAATAACAGCCAGCAATTCCTTGATGGAAAGCGTCGCCGGTCCTTGCGACTGCAGCTTTTCGCGCGGTTTCTCTTCAGTCGGCAGATCGTGGATAGTATAAGCGTGATCGCTCGGCGAACCGTCGAGCATCAGCGTGGTATCCGGAATGATGTATGTGCTGCTTTTAGGCATGCAAATATTATAGTCCAAAAAGCCAGTAAACTAAAGCGTCTCCACTAGAATGAAATTCGTCTCGCTGGAACTGCCGAAAGGCATGCCGGCCACGATGACGACCTTGTCGCCTTTCGCCAGCAATTCGTTGTCCAAAGTGACCTTGCGGACTATGCTCAAGATCTCGTCAACGGTCTTGAAAGTCGGAACGACCATTGGGTAGCAGCCGAAAGAGAGCATGAGCTTGTGGGCGTTCTCTTCGGCGTCAGACAAAGCCAGGATGCGTTCAGCTGGACGATAACGGGCCAGCATGCGAGCGGTCCGTCCGGAACGGGTCAAAGCCACGATCATGGTAACGCCGACGTTATGGGCTGTCCGCACGGCTGACTGGGAGACCACATCGGTGACGCCGTGGGACTTCTCGTATTCGGCGATGGTATCGCGGGTATAGACCTCGCCTTCGACTCGCAGGGCGATGCGGGTCATGATCTTGACCGCTTCGACCGGGAAATCGCCCAAGGTCGTCTCTTCGGAGAGCATGATGGCATCGGTGCCATCGATGATGGCGTTGGCTATATCGGAGACTTCGGCCCGGGTCGGCACGGGATTCTTGACCATTGATTCCAGCATCTGGGTGGCGGTGATGACCGGCTTGCCGATAGAATTGCACTTGTGGATGAGGAGCTTTTGCACGATCGGCACGTCTTCGGCCGGGATCTCGATGGCCAAGTCGCCGCGAGCTATCATCAGGCCATCGGCCTTTTCCAGGATGGCGTCGATCTCATTCAAGGCCTCCGGCGTCTCGATCTTGGCGATGATCTGCGCTTTACAGCCTCTCTTATCCAGGATCTCGCGCAACTCGACGATGTCAGAAGCATGTCGCACGAATGACAGCGCCACGAAATCGACCTCATTCTTGATGCCGAATTCCAAGTCTTCCCTGTCCTTATCCGTCAGCGACTTCACGGAAAGATGCGCGCCAGGCACGTTGACTCCTTTGTGGCTGGACAATCGTCCGCCGACTATGACTTTGGTGATGATGTCATTGCCTTTGACTTCGACGACCTCCAGCTTCTTGGTGCCGTCCTGGAGCATTATCGGATTTCCGGCTTTGACCTCCTTGGGAAGCTCCGGGTAATTGATGTGGACCTTTTCCGACGTTCCTTCGAATTCGTCTGTCGTCAAAGTGAAAGTCTGTCCCGGCGTCAGCATGATGGTCTTCTCTTTGAAAGTGCCTATACGGATCTTCGGGCCGGCCAAGTCCTGCATGATGGCCACGATCTTGCCGGATTTCTTCATGATCTCGCGGATCGTCACGACCCGTTCCTGATGCTCTTCGAAGCTGCCATGCGAAAAATTGAGCCGCATGACATTCATGCCGTTCTCGACGAGATCCGTCAATTTTTCCAGGGTTTCAGTCGACGGGCCGATGGTGCAGACTATCTTGGTTTTTTTTCCGAGGTTCATGGTTTCAAGTACTCTTAGTATTAATTTGGGAATTATAGCATTTTTAAGGATTTAAGCCTGGAGGAATGGCCTTGACCGGCGCATTCGGAGAGTTCAGCGTTGTATCAATACTGCGCTCGAAGCAGATCTGTCCAGCAGTATGAGTCCAAGCGGACTTGGTTCCAGGAGCTTGATACGGATAGTTCATACCAACCGCGTCCTGATTATTCACGTCACCTGAAAGATCGAAGGTTGCGCACAGTTCAAATGCTGTGGCGCCTTTTACAGAGTATCCGTAGGGATTATGAGTTTCTGGATCAACAAAGTAAGTATAATTACTTGCCGGATTCGAAAACACTTCTAGAGAACTTGGTAGCCTGCCTGCGCTTTGCCAATAGGTCGTTATCTGATATTGTAAATTCGAAAGGTCACTAAGTCGCTCGCTATCGAACCTCAAAGCCCTTTGCTGTGACGGCGAACCGACAATGATGAAACCGCCGACGATAGCGGCCAATGCGAGGACGATCCCGAACCACATGAGAATGCTCCGCCATGTCTTAGTCTTGGCAGAATCACCAGACTTGGATAGAAGATAATATGCGAATACAACAGCCGAGATGATAAAGACGATGATGACTTTATAGATGAATCTGCTCGTAATCTCGCCATTCAAGAAGGTATTTATAAGCGTTATGAGATCGACGATAATGGTTACACCGGTCAAAAATAGAGTCAGGTAGATGCGCCATCGGCGAATCCAAATTTCCTTCTTTTCCGGCATCTTGACGATATCGCGGTTAATCAGCCATTCGATGACATAAGTGATCGGAACGAGCACTATGAGCATGGAGATCGGCCAAACCAGCTGTCCGACGCCGTAGAAGGTCTGGAGGGCATCCGGCAGAGCACGATTAGCGACTTCGAATGCCAGATTGATAAGGGCAATAACGGCCGCGTAGAGAAAGACGGTCGCCGCCAAATGAAGGAAAAAATCCTTCGGGGTGGTTTTGATTGTGTTCATATACGGTAATTGTAAGCGTTAAACCTTTACATGTAAACCGTGCATTTCTAACACTTATTTCTATCCGCTAACCGCTCACCATTTGATATCACCCAACGACTATTGATCATTTTTTCTTGCACTCGTATAAGAACGCCGGCGGGAAATTGCGCATCTCAAATCCGATGATCTTAGCTCTAAACATCTTCTTTATATGCTGTAGGCTGACCGGCAGATATTGGAATTGGAGATAAAGACCGCCGTCGCCAAGGCCGTCTCTGATGGCCGATAATAGCCGCTGTCTCTTGGCCCGGTTAAAGTCCCCGAATGGCAGTCCGGAGACGATGCAATCCGCCGGTGGCAAAGAATGTTCTTCCAGATGCTTGTAAAGTCGGGCGGCATCGTCTTCGATGATAAAGAGCCGTGGGTCGATCAATGTCTTTCGAAGATGTTCCGTCAAGATATGATTGGTCTCAAATGCCAGCAAAGTTCCATTCTTGGGCATTTTCGCCAAGATCATTTCAGTGAACGCGCCGGTCCCTGCCCCAAGCTCGACGATCACGACTTTATCTCTCATCGGTATCCGCTTAACGATCCGCCTGCCTAGATATTTTGAGCTCGGCAAAAGCGATCCTTGCGTTCGGATCTTCTTTACGCCTTCTTTTAAAAACAACAGCGAGGCGCGTCTCTTGTTTGAACGTTTCGAATATGGTGTCGTCAAAATGAGCCGAATGCCCGAGGACATTCGACATTAATAATAACAGACTTTGAGCGTTCTTGTGCGGATTTGTGCGCGCTGTGGGACGATATTAGAACGGAAATTATGCTGAAATGTTCACATCTTTAGTCGTTTCAATTTCATTAACTTTAAATCCATTGATGTCTTCAGGCGTAAGCAATATCGAGAAATTGGCGAATTTTTGCATCCCGAGCGATGGGGAATGGGAAAATCCTATATATTCAAACTTCTTACCTTTGTATTTCAAATACTTCACAGCTGGAATAAGATCCGTATCAGAGCTGACCAATATGGCTGTATCGTACAGATTATCAGCCGCGCCGATGACCAGATCAACCGCGATTTTCACGTCGGTACCTTTTTCTCTGATTTTGCCGTCGTACATGACTCGTCCTCTTTTGATAATAAAACCTTGAGCCGCCATGGCCGACAGGAATTTTTGCTGACCGCTCACGATCTTTTGACTTTTTTCACTGCCGTCAATATTACGGGCTATGCCGACATAATATCTCTTCGAGACCAATTCTCTACCCTTCACCAAATGCTTCAGAAATTTATCATAATCAAACTTAACCCCTTTTGGAAAAGAGATTTCCTTGTCCTTGAGATATCTGAAGAAATTGTTGGCGTCAATATAAATAGCAACTTTTTCTTTTTTCTTGAAAATCTCGGTTAACATAAAATCGATTATACCAGAACTTGGGGAAAACAAAACTGCCCTTGCCTTGCGGCAGTGGCAGTGATCATAGTGGCTGTAATATTACTCCGCTTGTAATAGAAGTCAACATTGACATCCTCTGTAATCTATTGTGCGCGCGCCAGGATTCGAACCTGGGACCCCGCCAGTATCAGTGGCGTGCTCTACCAACTGAGCTACGCGCGCATGCTAAATATCTCAATTTCCGTCGACAAATTCCACCTTGACTGGAGATAATAAGCTAGGAGATCGAAGAGAGCTGATACCTCAAATCAGTAAGGTACACTCTAGCAAAATCAGGATTGAAATGCAAAACAAACTTCTGTGGGCACGAGAGGACTCGAACCTCCATGGATTACTCCATACGCTCCTGAAGCGTACGCGTCTACCAATTTCGCCACGTGCCCGTTCAGCTACTATAAATCAAAACCTCGATATTCACAAACATTTATGCGCCGGAGGGTTTTGGACCCAGCCGGCGCATTTGACGATCTCTCATGGAATTGGCTGTCCATGTTGGACAACGATTACCGAAGGAACTGGATCCCTGTGGCTGTTGATCACGTTATCGGTATGCCGACTCGCCAACACTTGCCAGACAATCACGACGGCAAGCATTCCAATCACTGTAAGAGTGATATTCCTCTTGCCAGTGATATCGATCATTTCTTTAATGCTCATATTCAAACTACATTATATCACAATGAAGAATTAAGTCAATAGCACAAAAAACGCCCATTTCTGGACGTATTTTGGGGATCAGCGAACGTGTCGACGATCCGATAGCGCGCTCTATTTTGTTCCGTTCGCCCATGAACAATTCAATTGATATTGTCCATGTGGGCCGGGAATCTTCCCCGGCTAAGTGCTCCCATAAGTGGTTGAAGAGCAATAACCAATGCTCGAAGTGAGCATATCGACTATAAGTTGATTAACCGTCCGAAGACGAGTTAAAAAACGGTTGATTCTTTGAAATATTCCACGAGCAGCTTCCGCTACCCGTGCCTTGTTACGACTTACCCCCTGTCATCGATTTTGCCTTAGGCCCGCACGAGGCGAGATTTCGGGCACCACCGACTCCCTTGGGTTGACGGGCGGTATTTGATGTTTTATAATGTTGCCATTATAATTCTCTTCAACACGGGGCAAGCGGTTTTCCCGCACCCTCGCGTTTTTCAAAGGTTGCTTATTCGATTTTGTATCGAATTCACTTACATTGCCATAGTAAGTTTTAGCTTTTCCTTTGAATTTGTTCCTTCCCATAGGGCAGCTCTAGCTTCGGATTTAATCGAAGATCTACCGAATTGGTACTACGAACTCTGCTGACTTCTTGTGAAATTTTTAATGCCATTGCTGGCATTATACTCCCATCTAAGAATTAGACGAGAGACCGCACAAGATCTCCCACGGTAACCGAATACACTGTTTTTTCTCATCTCGATGCCACGATACATATATCACTTTTTTCTACAGTAGGCTTCTCCATGTACTCGCAGGATGACCTATGATATATGCCATAGCTGGCATTCAAGCTAAGAAATGCTACTTTCTCCCTTCATCTATAGTCCTCGCGGACAGTAGACTGTGATTTCGCTTCAAAGCGCTGTTGATCGCTTTGGTTGGATTTGCACCAACTAGCGTACTCGATCGCATGGCGACCCGAGTACAAGACTTGAGAACGTATTCACCGCAGTATAGCTGACCTGCGATTACTAGCGATTCCGGCTTCATGAGGTCGAGTTGCAGACCTCAATCCGAACTGAGCGCGGTTTTCTAAGGGTTTGCTCCGCCTTACGGCATTGCGTCCCGTTGTACCGCGCATTGTAACACGTGTGTAGCCCAGGGTGTCAGAGGGCCATGCTGACTTGGCGTCATCCCCACCTTCCTCCCAGCCCTCACCATATGAGGCTCTGAAAAAGATCGGAAATCAAACTTAAAACTAACTATCATCATTCCTGTCCGACCTCCTTCCCTCACATATTGAGGGCTGGGCGGTCTCGCCTGACACTTGTAACAGGCAACAGGGGTTGCGTTCGTTACCCCACTGAAGGGAACAGTTCAAACCACGAACTGACGACAGCCATGCAGCACCTGTCCAGCCGCCTTTCGGCTGCCCACGTTTCTGCGGGCATTCGTCTGGATTTCTAACCCTGGTAAGGTTCTTCGTTTAGCGTCGAATTGAACCACATGTTCCACCGCTTGTGCAAGTCCCCGTCTATTCCTTTGAGTTTCAACCTTGCGGCCGTACTACCCAGGCGGATCTCTTATCGCGTTAGCTAAGCCTCGAAGAGGGTCGATACTCCTCAAAGCGAGAGATCATTGTTTAGGGCGTGGACTACTGGGGTATCTACAATTTTGTTATTTACAATTTCTTGTAAGGCAAGGTATTTCTACTTACCTCTTCATGTCGCCATGAAGTTCGGACTATATCTTCAAGTAATTAATTACTTGTTCGGCGTATAGTCTCTGAGGGTTCTTATATATTGAGAAGTGAGGTCGAGGCGCGCATGGAATGCGTACCTCGACTTTAAGTGGATATGGTCGCTTTTAGGCTCACCATCTAGAATACAATGCTATCGGACCCGATCTTACGGGCGCTGTCCGATACCGGAGGCGGAGTGCCATTGTATAGGTACCCATTTAGCAGTGTTACCACATTACGATCCACGTCTCACTTTTCAATATATAAGCCTTCCCTGCTGATTGTCCGC
>PMZP01000016.1 GCA_003170325.1 Candidatus Tayloriibacteriota bacterium | reverse complement strand
GTCTACAACGGAAGCGCCACGGAAATACGGAAGCGTGTCCATGTTGTCGATTCGCCTGACTTCCGGCGGGGAGTCACTTACGAAGTTAACCACAGAAAGCCTATTGCCTATCCGTCGATCGATGTTGCCGTAGTGGACAATTACAAGGTCCTCCTGGTATACAAGAAGTCCGAGGACGGCAAGATGCGCTTCCCAGGGGTGTTCTTCGACCGGAAACTGGATGAAAGCTATGAAGCAGCCGCCGCCCGATGTGTTCGAAAAGAGATCCCGGGCATCGAGACGGGGTATCGGCAGATCATCGGATCCTGCAAGATCAAGGATTGGCGATACTATATGACTCGTGACGGCGTGGTCACTCTACTCATCTCCATGACTTACCTGAAGGGCCGGCCAAGTCCCGGTAAAGGAGTCGATGGAGCGACTTGGGTCGATATGCACGAACTTCCTTCCGTCCTGGTGGAGGCTCACTTGCCGTTAGGCGAGATGCTCAAGAAAAGCAGATAGCTGTGCTCGTTTTGCAAGCCCCGGTACTACGGATCCGGGGCGTTTTCATTGCTTTAGGAATCTGTCCATTTCTTCCATACGGCTGTTCACGAACCGATAGAGAAGGGCAGGGCGCTGCCGCAGACCTTTGCGCTTCTTTCCGGCAGACTTGATCAGGCCGAGCTCCAGGTATTTCTTGCGAAAATTTCTCTTATCTATACGCCTACCTAGGACGGTCTCGTATATCTTTTGCAACTCCGTCAGTGTGAACTCAGATGGCAAGAGCGAATATGCGACATTCGAATACCGGATCTTGTCTGCAAGCCTTTTTCGAGAATATACGACGATCCGGTTGTGGTCAAAGGCCAACGCTGGCAGGCCATCGGCCGCGACCATCTCCGGATGTTCGGTCTTACGTCCCAGGCGGATACTCAAATCTTCACTGGGAACCAGAGCGAAATATGAAACCGACAAAACCTGTCCGCGAGGGTCGCGGCGGACTTCATCGAAGGTATAGAGCTGTTCGACATAGACGTTTTCGATACCGGCTTTATCCTTGAGTACACGCTCTGCGGCTTCATGGGTAGTCTCGCCACGTCGTATGAAGCCTCCCGGCAGGGCAGGGAAGCCCTTGAATGGATCATCCGATCTCTTTACGAGCAATATCTTTAGAAGCCCGTTTTCGATCGTGAAAACGACGACGTCGACAGTGACGCCTGGGTTGAAGAATCCTCCTTTTGATTGATTTGGCATTCGTATGATTATAAACTATTTTGTCGCCGTTGGGTGGCGAACTTAGTGTCAGTTATACACACCCACTTGCATTATTATTGCGATAGGTATATAGTGTGTTTAGAACACTATGTACATGCTAGCACTGCGACGGCGGGGAAGTCAAGAATGAACTTGACACGTTGTCAAATTAATGCAGTATATAGTTCAGTTACGTGGTGGTGAAATACCGCCGGGTCTTTGAAAATTCAGTTGTTTTTGACTTTTGAGACCTAGAATACAAACAACACAATAACTAGAAAGGTAATGGTAATGAAGAATCAATTTGAAGTCGCCGCAGGATCAGTTATCGGTCGAGATCATTTGAAAGATCTGGGCTGGAGAAATAACCAAGATACTGTGGCCACGGTTGTCGGTAATGGATGCATTGCGCTCGTCGTAGCAGACGGCTGTAGCGCTTCCGAGCAAAGTACGGCTTCTCACAATGAAGTCGGCGCTCAGATCGGGTGCAAGCTGATTGCGAAGGCGGTCAGCTCCGCCTCGCAGTCATTCCAGGAGTCGGTTGAGAAACACGGTATCATCAGTGCGGCTTTCGAAATGGAGCTTATCAGGATGCGCGTGCTCGAACAGATCAAACAACTCGCGGTTCTCATGGGAGGAGACTTCCACTTGAACATCAGAGATTATTTCCTCTTCACTCTAGTGGGGGCACTCATCACGCCTGTAAAGGCGTTCGTGTTCTCCATTGGAGACGGGGTCGTATTCGTGAATGGAGAGCTGATAAGGATCGGCCCATTCCCGAACAACCAACCTCCGTATCTCGGATATGGATTGGTTAAAAGCACGATCGATCCATCGCTTTGCAAGTTTACGTTCCATGCTATTTTGCCGACAGACGAGATAACATCAATCTTGGTCGGAACTGACGGCGTTGGAGAGCTTATCGACGCAGAGACATGTAATCTGCCAGGTAAAAATGCACAGGTTGGTCCAGTTTCACAGTTCTGGGAAGATGATCGGTATTTCACAAATTCTGATCAGGTACGACGCAAGTTGGCCCTAGTAAACTGCGAAATAACACGTGTAAGCGTCGAAGGCGAGCTGGTCCGCTTTCCGGGCCTGCTTAAAGACGACACGACTCTGGCGGTGATCCGTCGGAGGAAACAATCAACAGGGAAGGAGTAATCTATGGAATTGCAAATCAATGGAAAAAGGTGCCGTACCGATGCCCTAAAGCAGATCGGAAAAGGGGGCGAGGCCGACATCTTCGATCTTGGCGGCGGGAAAGTCCTCAAGCTTTTCAAGCCACCCGGTCATACGGACTATGACGGTGATGTACACGAGCAGAAAGGTGCCGCGGAACGTATCCGTTTGCATCAAATAAAGCTCAAGCAGTTTCCGAGAGGGCTTCCAGCGCACGTCGTAGCTCCGGAAGAGCTGGCGCTCGATTCGAAAGGTATGGTCGCAGGCTATGCGATGCGTGCCGTTAAGGGCGCAGATCTTCTCATGAGATTCAGTGAAAAGAGCTTCAGAATCGGGAATGTGCCGAACGGAAGGGTCGTCAGCATATTCCAAAACCTCCATGCGACTGTGGCCGGAATACATCAGGCTAAGGTCGTAATAGGGGACTTCAACGACCTTAACGGACTTGTCGTCGGTACTGATGTATTCATCATCGATGCGGATTCGTTCCAGTTCGACCCGTTCTTCTGTATGACGTTCACGCAGAAGTTCGTGGATCCGTTACTCTGCGATCCACAGGCCTCGAGCCCGATGCTGGTTAGGCCGCATAATCCGAACTCGGATTGGTACGCCTTTGGCATCATGCTCATGCAGTCCCTCTTATATGTGGGACCGTACGGCGGCGTGTATAAACCAAAGAATAGCAGGAACCGCATCCCGCATGATGCTCGCTCGTTGCACCGCGTTACGGTGTTCGATCCGGACGTGGTTTACCCAAAACCGGCGATACACTGGTCTGTGCTTACCGACGAGCTACTGCATTTCTTTCACGAAGTCTTCAAGAATGATCGTCGGGATCGATTCCCGCTCGATCTTTTGCAAGGGCTCGAGTGGAGAACCTGCAGGAAATGTGGTTTGGAGTTTGCACGCCAAGGCTGCCCAATCTGTGAACCGCAGCTCGGAGGTGTGGTTAAAGAGAAGGTTGTGATCACGACAAAAGGAAAGGTTACCATGACCTCGATACTGCAGTCGTCCGGAGTTATCCTCTATGCGACGTTCCAGGGCGGCAAGCTTTGCTACGTTGTCCATGAGAACGGTCAATTCAAGCGTGAGACCGGTGAAGTCGTGTACCGTGGAGAATTAGAACAAGGTATGCGATGTCGCATTCATGGAGGGCAAACACTGATCGGCAAACAGAATCAATTCGCGTCGCTTGAATCCGGGACTATAAAGTACCGTAAGGCAGTTGACTCGAATGGAGCGAACCCGCTCTTTGATGCCAACGAGAGCCATGTCTATTGGGCACACGGTGGACAGCTTGTCCACGACGGTGAGTTCGGTTCCCATGACTACATAGGTGACATTCTAGAGGGACAAACTCAATTCTGGGTTGGTCCTACATTCGGCTTCGGGTTCTACTGGGCCGGAATGATACGCGTCGGGTTCGTCTTCGACGCTAACAAACGAGGCATCAACGATACCGTCAAGCTACCGCCCATGCGCGGACAGCTCGTCGATACACGTTGTTTCCTATCGAAAGATCGGGCGTGGTTCTTGTGGATGAGCCAAGCAGGCGGAGTCCGTATGAATCATTGCATCTCGATCAAGAAAGACGGTACAGTTACAGGACATGCCCAAGCCACGGAAGGAGACGGATCTTGGCTAGGCACGATCGGCGCTAAATGTGCTTTCGGAGATATCTTGTTTGCCGCAACCGATGAGGGAGTGGTGCAGGTGAAGGTCGAGGGCGGTGTAATCGCCGAAAAGCAGAGGTTCCCAGATACGGAACCGTTCGTGGATACGGAGTGCAGCTTGCTTGTGGGAAGTGACGGCTTGTACGTCATCACCAGAAGTGAGATCACCCGGCTCACGATCCAACGGTGAAATGTTAGTACGGTTTGTAGAAAGTTAGACACAAAATAGAAAACAACAATAAAGAGAAAGAGAATAAAGATGAAAAGAACGCAAATGAATAATGAATTGCCGATTCCGGCATTCTTCGACCTCAAGAAGGCGAACAGTGTCTGGAGCGTCGATTATCGTGCGCGTCGCCAAGATGCGCTGGCGTGGGCCAAGAAATACGGTCTCAATCCAGCCAGTCAGGATCTGGTCAAGATCTGCCTGATGGAGATCGACAATCAGAATACATTCGGGCTGCCTCAGTTCGAGCTATTCGTCGGCGGCCGTTCGGGCGACGGTGCGATCAAGGACGCTATCCGCTTAGCCGAGTTCAAATACCGCAATCTTGCGAAGATTTCGAAGATTGCTGTCACAATGGACTCACACCTGCCGTTCATGATCTTCGACCCGCTACTGTTCATTAACGATGCAGGCGATCATCCGGCGGACAATTCGCCGATGTCGAGCAAGGACCTGCTGAATGGCACCTGGAAAGTGGATCCGGCCGCAGCGGCTGCGCTCGGCCAGGACTACGTGGCGCTTCAGAAGCATGCCATCTACTATACCGAGGATTTGGAACGCAGGGGGAAGTACAGCCTGTTCCTTTGGACGCCACACGGCCAAATCATGGGCATCGGCCATGCGCTTATGTCCATCATCGAGGAAGCCGTGTACTTCCACAGCGTGGCGCGCCACATCCAGCCAACAGTCGAGGTCAAGGGCCTGAACCCTTTGACCGAGAACTATTCGATCCTTCGTCCCGAAGTCCTGACGACTTATGACAACCAGCCGATCGCCCAGAAGAACGTGAAGTTCCTCCAAGCGCTGTTGAAGTACGACTATGTCATCATCGCTGGTCAGGCCAAAAGCCATTGCGTGGCCTGGACGATCGACGACCTGCTTACCGAAATCCAAAGCCAGGATGCGGAGCTCGCCAAGAAAGTCTATCTTCTGGAAGATTGCACTTCGCCGGTGTTCATACCGAAGTCCGTGACAGGTCTTCCGAACGACATCGACTTCACCGACCAGGCGGACGCGGCATTCGTCCGTTTCGCCAAAGCCGGCATGCACTTGGTCAAATCGACCGATCCGATCGAGTCGTGGCCTGGTATCAAACTGTAACATCGGAAACAAAACCAAGCGGGAATGGGACAAACCCCATTCCTGTAAAATATAGAAAGGAATGAAAGTATGTCACAAAGTACGCATAGTTCACAGGTTACCTCTCTCTTGGCCACAGCCAAGACCGACGGTCTTCTTAGCACTGCAGCAGCACACGTTCTCAACGTCAGCGACCTCGGAGCCGATATCAATGCGGCAATGGGCGTTCCTGCGTTGAATGTCACCGCCAGCGAGGTAGTCCTTGTCGGCATCCTCAATGACGACTCCGGATCGATCCGGTTTGTCAAAGGAAATGCTCAAGCGGTCCGCGATGGCAACAACCTTGTTTTGGATGCTCTTCAGGTCTCCAAGCAGGGCGACGGCATCCAGATCATGAATATGTATCTGAATGGCACGCTTCTCTACCCGTTCTCTCCATTGTCCGGTGCCGTCCGAATGGACTCCGGCAACTTCGACCCGAACGGCGGAACCCCGCTGTTCAAGAGATCACTGGTTCTCCTAGGCACCATGGCGGCCAAGACCCAGGAGTATAACGATGCCGGAGTCCCGGTCAGGAGCGTCTCGCTCATCGTGACCGACGGCAACAACGAAAGTCATGACCGAGCGACGGCAGCAGATGTGGCGAAGGTGGTAGAGAGCCTACTCAAAAGCGAAAACCACATCATCGCTGCCATGGGGATCGACGATGGTACGACTGATTTTCGCGCTGTATTCAAGGAGATGGGGATACCAAATGAGTGGATCCTGACTCCGGGTAATACGCCGAGCGAGATCAGAAAGGCCTTCGCGGTCTTCAGCAAATCGGCAGTCCGTGCCAGCCAAAGCGCTGCCAGCTTTTCCAAGACGGCGGCCGGCGGCTTCGCAGTCTGACGATCAGAAGTTCTTTGCGTCTAGCGCGCACACGGAGGGAATCACATGGTTCCCTCCTTTTTTTGTACCATTTTGGCCTATTTAACTAGCAGGCTGCAAATCACTCGCTAAATATCACCTTAAAAAAATTCCACCAATATTTGTAGATCTTCTTGTTTCCGCCATAGCGCGCCCTGGGAGCGGCGGTCTTCACGACGAAGCGAGGGTCGAAAATCACCTTGCCGAATCTGGCTGCACGTTTGGCCGTGTCG
>PMZP01000051.1:8449-9049 GCA_003170325.1 Candidatus Tayloriibacteriota bacterium | reverse complement strand
GGTGAAGACATCGAATATCTGCGTCACTGCTGGAGACGGGGGGCTGGTCCGCTGTCGCCTGGGAAAAGGCGAAGAGCGGCGTTGATGATCGGTCGTGAGCCGACCAACTTCGAATGCTTGGCTCTGATCGAGCCAGGTGAGATTCCTCGGCCTAGGTATGTCGCTGATTAGCTGTCAGACAATTGTGCGAACACACGCGCCCCGATAGGTATCGGCGCGCTTTTATTTCAATGAGCGAAGCGACTGTTTCCTTACCCGTAGACGTGCTATTCTCAAGGTATCGGTCCTCTTCATTATCAACTATCAAAATAACTTAACTATCATGATGAATACCTGGTATGGACAATCGTTCGGCTTGGGACCCGTCCCATTCCTCGGATTGGGGTTTCTTGTGGCCGTGATCGCGATCGTGGTCATCGTTCTCAAGGGTTATTCGCTTTGGTACGCCGCCCGCCGCAGTGAGAAGTGGTGGTTTATCATATTACTGATCGTCAACACTGCCGGTATCTTGGAACTCATCTATTTGATCTTTGTCGTCAAGAAATGGCATAAGATCGCAGGTTCAGGCACACCGACAAGCACTCCGACGACTCCCACACC
>PMZP01000051.1:0-8366 GCA_003170325.1 Candidatus Tayloriibacteriota bacterium | reverse complement strand
CTTGCCAGAGGTCCTACTGTCCTGGCAACTCATGCACAGCTGTCGATTGGGGGGACTCTCCAACTCGCTCCGATCGAGGAAGTGCAAGCGGTACTAACGTGCGGCGATGAGAAGAATACTATCCCGCAAATCGGAATGGTCATGTGCGCGGTCGTCGTCACTGATCTCGCGCCAGAACCAGTTATCAAGTCCCGCATAGGACGGGCCGAATTGCGTTTCAACCCATCGATGGTGACGGTAACGCCGGTCGCATGTGCGACAGGTGACCGTCGTGTCGCTGATTTGGAGGCTGGGGCCGTAACAATGCTTTCAGCTCTGTCTGTGGCATTAAACGAGGGATCGGTAGCGCCCGATGACGGCGTGTACCGAGGCGGTCCGATGTGATCGGTCAGGTCTAGATCCAATCGCAAACTGTTTTGTTTTGCAACCCCGGCGGGTTCATCTGCCGGGGCCTTTTTTTGTTGAGATCGGCGCTTTTCCTTTTTTGTCGATTCACGGTAAGATGATTCCATGAAAACCATCACAAACAAAGCCCGCATAGAGGAGATATTCGCCCGCGGCACGGTCGTGGAGGTTTTACCTTCTAAAGACGAGTTTATCGCGAGACTGATGGCAGGCGAGCCTATCAGGATCTACATAGGCGTGGATCCGACGGGAACTGCGATACATTTGGGTCATGCAAAAAATCTCTTCTTCTTGGAAGAATTGCGACAGTTGGGGCATGAAGTGATATTCCTCTTTGGCGACTTCACGGCGATGATAGGCGACCCGTCCGATAAAAAGGCTACCAGGAAGAAGCTCACAGCGGTGGAAGTGAAAGAAAACATGTCTGGCTGGATCGAGCAGTTGAAGCCGATCTTGGGATTTGACGATAAAGAAAATCCCGCCAAGGTAATGTACAACTCGACATGGCTTTCCAAACTGACATTCGGAGACATTCTGGAATTGTCGGCGAACTTCACGGTGCAACAGATGCTGGAGCGCGACATGTTCGCCAAGAGGTTGAAGGAAAATACGCCGATATATCTCCACGAGTTCATGTATCCTCTCATGCAAGGCTATGACAGCGTGGCTATGGATGTTGATGCGGAGCTCTGCGGGACGGACCAGATATTCAATGCATTGGCAGGTCGGACATTATTGAAGCGATTGAAAAACAAGGACAAGTTCGTCGTGGCGCTGAATCTGATCGCCAATCCAAAGACAGGAGAACTGATGTCCAAGTCGAACGGAACAGGCGTTTTCGTCAATGTTCCTCCCAATGACCTTTTCGGCGCTATCATGGCTTTACCAGATCCGATGATCGATCCATTGTTCTTGAATTGTACTCGCATTCCGCTTACCGAGAAGGAGGCACTCATGGCCACAGGTCCTCGTGAAGCCAAAGCGCGTATAGCATTCGATATAGTAAAGCGATTCCACAGCGAATCTGCCGCCAAATCTGCCGAGGAGTCCTTCAACAACACTTTCGCCAAAGGCGGCGTGCCGGAAGATATTCAGGAAATCTCTATTGCAAGTGGAGGATCACTAGCCGATGCACTAGTTAAAGCAAAGATCGTAGCTTCAAAAGCGGAGTGGAGACGGTTGATCGACGGCGGAGCTGTCAGGACTGAATCAGACGAGAAGATAACTGATCCAAATTATAATCCAACCAAGAATGCCGTTCTCAAGATAGGGAAGAGGAGGTTCGTGAAGCTGATAATCTAATGGCGTTTTTTCTAGGCCAGTTTATTTAATGCAGTAATAGAATATCATGTCGAAACCGTTGGAAATTTTCGGCGGTTCCTTGAAGCGGTCGCGGTGGAAGTCGACTTTTGCCGGAAATTTTCATTGACAGGAATGTTATAATTTGTTGCGTAATGAAGAGAATTATTGGCTCTGTAGAGCCGTTGATGATATCATGCAAATCGATTTGTGTGAATAAAAATTTTGGCGGTTTCCGACTCCTGGGAGCGCAGGCACATGCAGATAAAAAGCCAAAATTCTTAATGGCTTCACTCATGAAAGTGTCCCACGATCAATGCGCGCAGCCGAAATCAATGTGCCACTGAAAGCCCGAAAGTATTTACAAACCCGGCGCGTCTTAGCGTTTGCACGGCATCGCGCATGGTCGAGCCGGTTGTGACTACGTCGTCAATAATGATTACAAGTAGGTCCTTCATCCATTGATTTTCAGTATCACTATTATTGCCACTATCAGACGATTTCGATAGGTTAGTTTTCACGTTCAAGTACCGCAATTGTTCCAAGGCCTCGAAATCGACCGCGAATATGTCCTCGGCGCTTTCTAGGCGTTCGGCTCGATCCTTCAAAGTCTGTCGTGAAGTATGTCGCACGCGAATTAATAGATCGCGAACGAATGTTAATTTCTTCGAATGAACGGCCATGCCGCCGCCAATGTCGATAGGTTTGGTTTCATCAATCCCATGTCTTTCATTCTCCAATTTTTCGATCTCGTCCAGGATCAGTTCGCACTGATTGTATCCACGCTCGCGACGACGTTTGCGGGTGATAGGCATCGGCACGACTAGGATTGGCGGTGTCACGGACGCGTAGAGCCGCAATATTCGATGAAGGGCATAAGCGGCGATCATCGCGCCCGGTTTCGATCGCTTATATTTGATCGCCCAGATCAGCCGCCAAACCCGCTCGTCTTTGTAAGCGAATATCGAACAGGATTCAAGGGTGGGGAATCGTTTGGCACGCGGAAGAGTCGTCCAGGCTTTTAGATCGCCCATAGCCAAAACCTCGCGCTCGGCGGCCGGAACCGGAAAGAGCGCCTCGAGCACTGTTCCAAATATCGCGTTTGTGAGCGACATATCGGCATTATACTCCATTTTTCAATACTCCTGATTTTCGATATGCAATCTTCGATTTTCAATGTATACTTATATCATGGCGTTTTTATCCTCGTTTTTTAAGAAAGAAACTAGCGTGCTCGGCCTTGACATCGGATCGTCCGCTATCAAAGTCGTGCAGATCAAGAAGAAACGCGGCAAAGCCGTGTTGGAAACATACGGCGAATTGGCGCTCGGTCCTTATGCTCAGATAGAAGTCGGGCGGGCGGTGCAATTGCCGCCGGAGAAAGTCATCGAGGCCGTCAAGGATATCTTGCGTGAAGCCAAAACGACTACGGTGGTCTGCGGATCCGCTTTACCTCTCTCGGCCAGTCTCATCACTTTCATCACTATTCCGCCAGTTGAAGACAGCAAGATCGGTGATATCGTACAGATCGAGGCGCGAAAGTATATTCCCGTGCCGCTCAATGAAGTCCTGCTCGATTACTCCGTCATTCCTCGCGAGGAGGCCTATGTCACTGAAGACGAATCTAGCAAGACTGAAAAGCAAGGAAAAGACGTATTGGTCGTGGCTATCCACAACGATTATATCAATGAATATCAGTCGATCATGACCGGTAGCGGCCTGACCCCCAGTTTTTATGAAATAGAGATCTTCAGTTCGATCCGTTCCATCCTCGATCAGGGTGTGACCACCAGCATGGTCATCGACATGGGCGCCCGCTCGACTAAGCTCTATATCGTCGAACGCGGCATGCTCCGCTCTTCGCATATCATCAACAAAGGCAGCCAAGATATCACCCTGGCTCTGTCGAAGGCTTTGTCCATATCCGTTGGCGAGGCCGAGAGCATGAAGCGGACCTATGGACTTAAAGGAGGTCCGGAATACAAGGAGCTGACGGAGATCATCACCGTGAACCTAGATTACATGTTCTACGAAGCCAATTCCACTTTGCTCAACTATCAGAAAAAATACGGCAAGAATGTCAGTAAGATCATTCTAACCGGCGGCGGGGTCCTCCTCAAGGGTTTCACCGATCTGGCCAAGATCAGCTTTCAGACCGACATCGTTTATGCCGATCCTTTCGGGAAATTAGAAACCCCGGCATTTCTCACCGAAGAATTCTCCAAAGCCGGTCCCGAATTCGCCGTTGCCATCGGGGTCGCTTTACGTAGGCTTTCGGAGCTTGAGTGATGGTGACTTATACACATCCTTTACATTGCCTATCTCTGCTATAATTAAGTCCGAATCATGGATCCAAAATTCCAAACCTCTTTTATTCCCAAAAAGCCCCTAGTCAGCGTGGGTACTTCGTTCCGTTCCATTCACAAGCCAAAAAGCGCCGGGACGAGCATCTATATGACGATAGCCGTGCTCTTATTCGTGGTCTCGCTTATCGGAGTCGGGGGCGCTTATCTTTGGAAACAATATCTTATTTCGGCCCAAGAAAATTACAAGCAAACTCTGATCGAACGTGAGAAGCAATTCAATATCGACCAGATCGAGCAATTAAAGCAGGTCAATGTGCAGATCGACACGGCCAAAAAACTTTTGCGAGATCATCTGTCAGTTTCGCAGATATTCCAGATCATTTCCAAGTTCACCATCGAGAGCGTCCGTTTTTTATCTTTGGATCTGACCGCGGCGGCCACACCTGGAAATGATCTCAAGATCGCCATGACTGGATACGGCACAAGCTTCAGCGCCATCGCCTTCCAGTCCGATGTGCTCGGATCGCTCGAGCAATATGGGTTGCATAATATCGTCAAGAATCCCATCCTCTCCAATCCAGCACTCAATCAGTCCGGTACAGTCTCTTTCGGCTTCTCGGCCTCAGTAGATCCGGCGAACATTTCGTACGAGAGCTTGATCAGCGGCACGTCGACCCCCAATTAATCAAAAATGAATAGAAATATCACCGCCACAATCCTCATCGTCCTAGCTATCGGAATCTATTTTACCGTCACCGAGGTGGTCTTGGCCAACGCCGGAAAGGTTCAGGCCGTGAACGCGCAATATCAGTCCGCCATCAACAGTGCCAACAAACTGATCGCCGCTCGCGATCAAGTGACCAACGAATATAATAATATTTCGCAAAGCGATCGCGACCGTCTGGCCAAGATGGTGCCGAACTCCGTGGATAATATCCGACTGATCATCGATCTGAATGGCGTGGCTCTCAATCATGGTTTTTCCTTGCAAGGCATCAAGACCGATGTTCCTTCGGAAAGCGCCGCAAATGGGCAAAATCAGAGCCAGATGACGCCGCCTTCTCCCGGTATCTCCGGATTGTCAACCTCTATTTCCACCCCTACCCTTGATACGGTTAACATAAGTTTCGGAGTTACGGCGCCGTATCTCCAATTTGTCAGTTTCATGCAGGATCTGGAAGCCAATTTGCGTATCATGGATGTCACCCACCTCTCTATGACTGGAAGCGACACTGGCGTTTACACTTTTCAAGTTTCACTCAAGACTTATTGGCTCCGTCAGCAATAGATCACTACCATGAATCAACAGAGATCATCAAAAAAGCCATACATCATAATCGGGATCGTCGTCGTCTTGGCCGCCTGTGTCTATTTCTATTTCCAGGGGACCAGTACTTCTAATGTGACCGGACTCCTGCAAGCTAACGGCGATACACCGGATGTCAGCGCCCAAGTGACGGCCTTGTTCAATCAGATCCAGTCGTTACAGATCGATGCGACTCTTTTTAAAGATTCCGGATATCTGACGCTCCGCGATTACAGCGTGAAGATCCCCGTTCTAAACGTCGGTCGCGTCAATCCCTTCGCGCCTTTGCCGGGAGTTCCGAGTCCGGGCGGCACCGCGCATTGATGCCCGGTCAAAGAATTAGCGGGACGGGGAATTAGAGTGTAAACTATATGATATGAGCGTTCTCGACATACTTTTACAGAAAAATCAGATAAGCCGTGATGATATCCGCGACGTCAGAAAACAGACGGCGGCTGGCGTGCCGATCGATGAGGCATTGCTCGCGCGCGGCCTTAAACCCGAAGATATCATCGCTGCTCGTGGTGAATTCCTCAATATTCCGGTGCGCGCGCTCAATGAATCGAGCGTGCCATTCGAAGTGCTGGATTATATTCCGGAGGATTCGGCTCTGCATTACCGTTTTGTGCCGATCGGTCTCAAGGAAAGCACGCTGGAGGTTGGCGTTGTCGATCCGGATAACATGGAAGCGCGCGACGCCCTGAATTTCTTGGCCGGCAAGAAGAACGTCCCTTATAAGATCTTTTTGATCACTCTCGATGACTTCAACAAAGTCGTCAATATGTACAGAGGCTTGACCGGGGAAGTGACTAAGGCTCTGTCGGAGTTGGAATCCGAACTTTCCACTGAAGCTGAATCGGTCGAAACGCAACCGGCCAAATCCAATACTGAAGTGAAGGAGGTCAAGGAAGGAAAGAAGGGAAAGGAAGGGGAGGAACAGACTCTCATCATTGAAGACGCGCCAGTCGTGAAGATCGTGGCCACCATCGTGCGTTACGCCGTGGAAGGCCAGGCCTCTGACGTGCATATCGAACCGATGCGCGACAAGGTTCGCGTGCGTTTCCGCGTCGACGGCATCTTGAATACCAGTTTGGTTCTGCCGTTGGCCGTGCATTCGCAGGTAGTCTCCCGCATAAAGATCCTTTCCAACATGCGTCTGGATGAAAAACGCAAGCCACAGGACGGGCGCTTCTCGGCTAGGATCGACGGACGGCGAGTGGATTTTCGCGTTTCGACCTTCCCGGCTTTCTACGGGGAAAAGGTCGAAATGCGCATACTCGACCAGACCACCGGCATTCGTAAGCTAGACGCGCTCGGTCTCTCTCCGCGGTATGATGCTATGTTGCGCAAGGCTATCGACGCTCCCTATGGCATGATACTCATCACCGGTCCGACCGGTTCGGGAAAATCAACCACTCTCTATTCGGTCTTGAATGAGATGGACCGCGAGAGTTACAACGTATTGTCCCTGGAAGACCCGGTTGAATATCAGATCGAGGGAGTCAGCCAGTCACAGGTCCGCCCGGAGATCGGCTATGACTTCTCGACCGGACTGCGCACCACTCTGCGTCAGGATCCGGATATCATCATGGTCGGCGAGATTCGCGACAAGGAGACGGCGCAATTGGCCGTCCAAGCGGCTCTAACCGGTCACCTGGTCTTTTCCACCCTGCACACTAACAATGCCGCCGGCGTCATTCCTCGCTTGATCGATATGGGCGTCGATCCCTACCTCATCGCTCCGACTCTCATTCTGGCGGTTGCACAACGCTTGGTTGGTCTCCTGCCGCCGGGCGGAGGAACGCCGATGCCGGTCGACGGCAGTCTAAAGGCCATCATTGATCGTTCTTTTGCCGATCTGCCAGATGAGTATAAAAAAGAGATACCGTTTTCCGACACGGTTATGAAGGTCAAGCCTACGTCGAATGCTCCCAAGGGTACGCGTGGCCGCATGGCCGTTTTCGAAATGTTCGACATGGATAAGGAGATCGAGCAAGCTATTCTGCGCAGCGCCACGGAGATCGAGATCCAGAAGATCGTCAGGAGCAAGGGGATGCTTTCCATCAAGGAGAGCGCCTTCGTCAAGGCTTTCGAGAAGAAGATACCGATTGAAGAGGTGAACAAGCTCTAACTATGGTATAATATACCCATGATCGACCAATCCACAAAAAAGAAAATATTTATCATCGATGACGACAAATTCCTCTTGGACATGTATTCCTTGAAATTCAACAAGGCCGGCTATGAGGTCAAAACCGCCGATTCGACCGAAGAGGCCCTGAAAGTCTTGCGTGACGGCCATGAACCGGAAGTTATCCTCTGTGATATTGTCATGCCCGGCTTGGACGGACTGGATATGGTCGGTACTATCCGCAAAGAGCGGTTAACTCCCAAATCAGTGGTGATCATGCTTACCAACCAGGGCGCTTCGGAAGACATCGCCCGGGCGCAGAAACTCAACGTGGATGGGTATATCGTCAAGGCCACGACCATCCCTTCGGAAGTATTGGTGGAAGTCGAGAAGATCTGTAACAGCAAGAAATTATAATGGACTACAAAAAAGAAATCGAAGACCTGGTTAACCTGATCATCAAGGAAGGCGCTTCTGACCTGCATCTGTCGGTCGGTCGAAATCCGGTGATCCGGGCTTCTGGAAACCTGATCCCTCTCATGAAAAAACCGGTGTTGACCGAGATAGACATGAAAGGATTCATGAACATCTTCCTATCTCCGGCCAACAAAGACCTGCTGGCGACGGCCAAAGACGTGGACTTTTCCTATAGCCTGACGCACGCCCGTTTCCGCGGCAATGTCTATTACCATCAAGGCGTCATTTCTATCGCTTTGCGCCTTATTCCCAAAGTCATCCGGACCCTATCGGAGCTCAATCTACCTCCGATCTTAGAGACGTTTACCCGTAAACAGCAAGGTTTCTTCCTTTGTGTCGGACCGATCGGACAGGGCAAGACCACGACCTTGGCGACTCTGGTCGAGCTCATCAATCAGACCAGGACGGAGCACATATTGACCATCGAAGATCCGATCGAGTA
>PMZP01000005.1 GCA_003170325.1 Candidatus Tayloriibacteriota bacterium | reverse complement strand
GGAAAGATCAAGTGGTTCACGAGGGACCAGAACTTAAAAATCGAAAAAAAAGTTCGTAGAATATTGTCTTCTTAGTCGAAAAATGACCCAATATCATAGTCCCTTCACGAATTTGACAATTCATCGCCAAAGTGATACAATGACGCTTGAACTAGTTGAAAAACAAATAGCACAAATGAACACTTTGAAAATTCTTGTGGTTGACGATGCGGATATGATTCCGCACATCTCCACATTCATCAAATATGCTGCAGACAAGCAGCATATAGACACCGAACTCACGGTCTCCTCCGACGTCAAAAACGCCCAAGGATACCTCGAAAAGGTGGACGTTGTCGTCATCGACTTCTACGACAAAGACCGCCAGCGGCTGGCAATGCTTGCCAATAGCATGGCCAAGCCCATGATCATACTCTACACGTCCCATACTGCAGAGCGGCCGTCAGACGGCCGCACACTGAGGTTCGTCGAGAAGCCGACACTCGATTTGGTTAAGATTGGTCAGGCACTCAAGGACTTTTCAGGACAATTCGAGCATCGCAGGTGCTGGCAATCATTGGCAAATGTTCTCGTTCGGCAGTTATCGAGCCAAAACTTCCCTGCGAACTAAGCGCTTAACGCCGCTTCGCCGATTCGTTCGGCACACAATCACATCGCCAGCTTACCATCGGAGTACGCTGGCCGATTTTTTATATACAAAAAATCGCGCCACCCTCCTTGAGAGCGGCACGACAACGGATTCGACGCGGACTGACTATCATTTCCCATGAAGCCGGGTACCTTTGCTACAAGCAAAATCGTCCAGCTCTTTCAGCTTACGATTGCTCGCAGCACCACTGAATCTCCCATTTTCAAAGGCGAAAGAGAGAAGGACCTTAACCGGTATCGGCAAATACTCGAAGATAGCCACTCCAGCGAGTTGCATAGCCGAGTTCCCTCCGATGATCGCTTCATCCGACAATCCAAGCGTCCTAAGAATGCAGAAGCGTTGTTCAGTTGTCAGCTTTCCCCAACTCTCTGATCTGCTACAATTATTCGTTATTTTCATTCACAATTCTCCAATTCTATGGTTTCGTGGTTGATCTTTATCTTGTTCTGACGTTATATAATCATTAATTTCAGCAAATGTACAGACTCACTTACCCCTCCTCAAATACCTCTTCCCTTTCAACTTCTCCGGCAGGAAGCTCTCTTCGACGCTACCGGGCTTCTTCTGGTACATCTGGTAGCCCTTGTGATAGCCGAGCTCTTTCATGAGCTTGGTGGGAGCGTTTCGGACTTTCATGGGAATGGGCAAGTTCCTAGTCTTCTTGACATCATCGAGCGCTTCGAAGTAGGCATCATAAGCGCTCCTGTCTTTGGCGGCTAGAGCGAGGTAGGCGGTGCCATGCGCCAGATTGATCTGCGCCTCGGGCATGCCAATAACATCGACGGCGGCGAAGACAGCATTGGCGACGACTAGAGCCGTAGGTTGAGCCAGACCTATATCTTCCGAAGCGAAGACGACCATTCGTCTGGCGATGAACTTTGGATCCTCACCGCCTTCGATCATTCGTGCCAGATAATATAGCGCCGCGTCGGCATCTCCGGCACGCATGCTCTTGATATAGGCAGAGATGGTATCGTAATGCTCGTCGCCCTTCTTGTCGAAGCGGATGAATGCATGCTCGAAAGCGTTCTTCAATGTGGCGGTCGAGACCGTGCCGTAGAATCTCTTGGTATTCTCCAGAGCTGTGATGGCGATGCGGGCGTCGCCATTGGCTAGAGCGACGAGCCATTCCAGGGCATCTTTAGGAAGCTTGATCTTGGTCCTCAAGATGATCTTCTTCAGGTCTTTCTCCGTCAATGATTCCAGAACAAAAACTCTGCAACGTGATAGAAGCGGTGAGATGACTTCGAAGCTGGGATTCTCGGTAGTGGCGCCGATCAAGGTCAGCTTGCCGCTTTCCACGAATGGCAGGAGATAATCCTGCTGAGCTTTGTTGAATCTGTGGATCTCATCCAAGAACAGCACTTTCGGCCGGTTTTCGAGGAGTGTGTCTGGTTCATCGATGATCTTCCTGATGTCATCCTTACCCGCCGAAACTGCCGATAATTCATAGATGCGAGCATTGACGGCTTTGGCATAAATCCTGGCGATCGTCGTCTTCCCCGTCCCCGGTGGGCCCCACAAGACGAACGAGAATAGGTGCTTCTCCTCTATCGCCTTCCTTAGCGCCTTCCCCAGCCCAACCAAATGCTCCTGCCCAACGAAGTCTTTGAGTGTCTGCGGCCGAATTTTGTTGGCGAGGGGTTCCATATCAAGCAGTATACGCCTGATATTGAGATGGGCAAGAAAAAAGGCCGGCAATAATTGCGCGACCCCTGATTGGGAAACAGAAAGCGATATCTTACTCAGTGATTTTAGGAGCCATCTTTTTGCAGGTCTTCTTCTCACAATCGATGACCCAAGCTTCTCCCTTGGCTGTTTCGCGAGACGGAAAACCTTGAACTCCACCTAGATGCTTACGAGCCCAGAAAGTAGGAATCACCTCGCTATACTCTAGATGTGTCACCAAGATCACCACGTCAGCTTCGGATTCGAGGATGAGTTTGCTTACTGCAACAAGATCAAACTTGTTAGCCCTAGGAGAATCCGCGCCAGACCAGAGAAATCCGAACAACTCGTAACCAATCCCGAGTATTTCCGCCAAGATATCGGAACTTTGCTGGGCACGCTTGGCAGTTGATGATTTCATGTCGACGGTGCAGCCGGTCAAACTGGATTTAATGGCAGCGCCAAGCGTTTGAATCTGGAGACGACCATATTCATTGAGCTCGTCATCGTCGTAATCTCCGTGACGAACAACTATGATTTTCTTCATATTAGCCTTTTTGTTGTACTTTCAGTAGCAAAGACTACACCAGAATAAATTCATGTCAAGGACACGCATTTATATCAAGTATCTAATTAGTGCACAAATATTTGCAACAAGCCAACTAATACAAGAGCACCTGTTAAGATCATCATTGCCAACGCTTGCCTATTACTAGATTTAGAATAATCAACAATATGTTTATCAAAATCACTTAGCACTCTCGTAAGAGAATCTGTAGAATTTTTTACAACTAGTTCAATCCGATCAGCCGAGTCC
>PMZP01000010.1 GCA_003170325.1 Candidatus Tayloriibacteriota bacterium | reverse complement strand
CCTTTTCCTCTGGTGTCTTCGATTACATACTGCACTCCTTTGGTCGTGGTAAACACCCATAGCCACCAGTTCTTGCCGTCCATTCTCCAACCGGTTTCATCTGCATATACAGCTGTAGCGTCCTGGATCAAAATCTTAATAGCTTCATAGTCCTTGCCGAACAATTCCTCAGCATCCTTCAAGAGAGCCACAATTTCACCCTCGGATATCTCGAAGCTGTAAAGGTCATGTAAACTCTCCTGGATCCTTTCCATCGGTAGTCTCAAACGATATCTGGCGTAGAGGACATAGCCGAGGGTATTCTTGCCAATCCTTTTGATTGTAGGAACATTGGGATCTTTGACATACGTCTCACAATGAGAGCACCAGTGCCGGGTGATGGTGTGCTTGGTGACTAATGGCTTCGGTTTGAGGTCGATGTCTTCTGTGTATTTGATGACGGTGTCCACAACTTTTCCAACCGCTTCCTTGCAGATCGGGCATTGTTTCAAGATGTACGAATATTCCTTGGTGACAGCACTTTCCGGAGGAATGGGTCTGTGATATGCCGGAGTGCCCGGCTTCTTGCCGCGAGGCAATGATTTGCCGTCCTTTTTGCCCGGCTTGTAGAGATATGACTGTAATTCCTTCCTTTGAGCTTCCTTGTCTACGAGTTTTTCTTTCAATTCCAGAATCTCCTTGTGTTGTTCATTGATTATTCCCCTCAGATTCTTGATCGTCGAGCGGAAGCGCAAGGCATTGTTTTTGAGCCTGGTAACGTTGATTTGGAGCCTACTTTCCTTGCTTAATTGACCTCTCATTTACCCATCTATTTTACCAGAAAACCCTTGTAAAATCTCGGTATTTATCCACAAGCGCCGCTCAGAGTTGTGAGCTGTTACGTCCTTATGGTTTGGCTAACCAAGACTTGCATGGTATCATTCTAGGCATAGTGCCTAACGATTTCACCTTAGCGCTGACAATAATGAAGTCTCTTGGACCTCATTTAACTAACGGAACCTTTTAAAGTACAAACGATTGAGGATCCACCCAGAACAGTGATATCTCTAAACCGTAATCCGTGACAATTATAGCAAACCATTGAATATTTGTCAATAGACGAAGGGGAAGAATTAGACACATTTCAAATATACGGCCCAAAATAAGGATATTTTAATACCATGAAAACCCCTGAAAGTGCAGGAAACCAGGAAAGTCAACCACGACCAGAATCTGTCGCTGGTAATGAAAAAATCCTGGAAAATATCGTCTTTAAGGAGATTAAAGATAAGAAAGGCAAAGTAGTAGGATATAAATCCAGCAGCCCAGATAGGAAATTGATTGAAATACCTGCCGAATCAAATATTGAGTCTGGCAAGCCTTACAAGATACGTATTACCGGAGACACCAAACCGGACGATCCCAAATCCGGCAAGATGATCGCCGAAGTGATAACGGAAGGACTTCCATTATCTACGAAGGAGTGGACCGAGGTTGAGGGAAATGTGGATCAAGCTGAGGTCTTAAAAAGAAAATCGACAGTTCTCGGCGGAGCAGATGTTGAAGCTGTGCCTGTGGCCGAAATCGACACAGCTGATAAAAAGATCTTATCGGATCTTGGTATCGATCCATTGGATGATTCTGATGCAGAAAGCGTCCAGGCGGAAAAAACCGCTCACGATGAGGCATATGAAAAAATGATGGGGACTGGAGAATCACCGGAGAAAGCACTGGTTTCCTTGAGATGGAAGAACTTGTCGCGTGCCATGAAGACTGAAGCCGCCTTGGGTAGAGAGCGTGGTCGCGTGATCGAATATGAGGGAGACATTATCAAACAAATGATGGAGAAACAGAGCTCCGGGACAGCTGTTTCGGCCGAACGGACGCTTCTTGCTAAAGCCGCGGAAAAAGAGCGTGCGCTTGACACAGCTGATGAAACTCTAAAAAAGTCTTCCCCTGAAGCTTGGTATGGGCTCAACCTAAAAGAATTGAAAGGCTATAAAGAGGAACTGGAATCGGGAAAGATCGTCGAGACGGATTATGTGCGTAGTCAAGCCGAAGAGGCGGTGAAGCATGTCAGAGCCGGCCAGCCGGTCTTCATCTACGGACATCTCGGATCCGGGAAGACGGAGTTGGCTTTTCATGTGGCGAGAAAATATTTGGGAAAGGAGGCTCTGATCATCTCGGGTTCCAAGCATACGTCACCGGCAGAGCTTTACGGCCACCAGGTCTTGAGCTTGCGCGAAGTCGATCCTGCCGAATCGGAGGATCGCTACAGGGCTTTTCTGAAAACTGCAAATGATGAAATGGGCAGATGGAGGAGCGAGAATCCGGAAGCCCCTGATAAGGAGGCAGACAGACAATTTGATCTCATCAAGTCTGGCCTTCAGGAACGTCTGGCATATGAATATCGGAGCGGTACGGTTTCTGATTATTTCATGGGACAGGTATATCAAGCCATGGCTGAAGGCCGCCCGATCATTCTCGATGAGGTCAATGCCATTCCGCATGATGTTCTCATCAGTCTCAACCATCTCTTGACGCGGAAAGCCGGTGATGTGGTGAGGATCCAGCAAAACAGCGGCAGCGAGGTGGTCATCAACGAAGGTTTCGGCTTCATCCTCACCGGCAATATCAATGAAGGCGGCGCCGATCGTTATGTCATGCGTCAAGATCTCGACCCAGCCTTTCTCTCGCGTTTACATTTGATGAAGCATGACTATTTGCCGCAAGTCAAAATCGGAGCATTTGATGAAGCCAGCGCTGGTGATGGCAAAAGCGGGCGAAATGAGTTATTCGAATTGATGGTTTCCAGAGCCATGGATAAGAACGGGAATATAGAGATACCTGAAGGCGAATTGCGCAAACTCTGGAATCTGGCCAAAGCCGCCCGTGCCACGGAGGATAACTTTTCCGGTGGGTCCGTCGACGATTCGCAGTTCTTCAAACAGGGCGGTGGCACAAAGGCTTTCGACTACCGGCTCAAAGAAGGCGTGCTCTCGATCCGCGGCATAGATAGGATCATAACCGCTTGGCAGAACGACGGATACCGAAATGAGCTCGATTATTATGTCTTCACAGAATTCGTCAATCAGCCGACCAAGCTTTCTGATAAAGCCTATTTATACCAGTTATTCAAGGATCAGTATGCATTCTTTGGCGGCAAGGACTGGGAACAGAATCCGGACTATGGTTCAAAAGGTATAGTTTCGGCATTCAAGGTACGCGCTCCGGAAAACTCCGCGCCGAAGATCGAATTCCTAGGTCCGCGACAGGTCGTCGACACCGTCTTCGGCAAAGGTCCCGAGCGCGCAAAGTGGCCGGATTATCGGAAGAAAGGAACAAAGTCAGAGGAGATCAGTCCGGAAGTCGCTCTAGCTGAAAGGCTTTCAAAACTTGAACTGGTTGAGAAGGATTTTGATGCCAGGTTGAATAAAGTCTTTCAGGAGATGGATAAGATGGGTCGAAGCGAAAGGAGAGATTCTCTTGCCCGTGAATACGATGTAATTGTGGCGTTTTGTGATGAATTCAAGAAAATCGTGAATGAATCCGCGACTACCGGTGAATTCGAAAAAGCCGAAGGAATGAGGCAAAAGATTGAAGATCTGTTCAAGACACTTGAAAGTCGACTGCCGCGTGAAGGCCTTTCTCTTAAAGAAGCCAAAGAGATCATGGGGCCGAATTTTTTCGGGCCGGAGGAGATCAAGAAGGCTTTCAATCTTGAATCACCCAGTGGGGTTCCGGAGATCACATTCTCAAAAGAGATACTGGAGAAGCTCAAAGACACGCACCAATTGATCCTCTACCCGAAAAGATTGGAAGGCAACGGAGGAGGTACCTCCTTTGATGTGGATGCTGTGAGTCTCCAAGATTATGTTGCTAACAAGAAAAAAGACGGCACAAAACTCCTATTCGACACTGATTGGTATAAAAACGAGAAATTCTTTAATCAAGAGGGGACAGAACTTCGTTGGAAACTTGTCTCCAAGGAATTGATTCCAGATTCAACAGGCAAGAATTATCTAGAGCAAACTGCTGTGTTGGTGAACTATGTTCGAGGTCTGTATGATGATCCAAACAAGATACCTCTGGAAGTTAATACGGCTATAACCGAATGGGATGATTTGCAGAATGATTATTCGAGATTTGAGATGCTTCAGAGAAATGTTGTTTCATCAGATGAAGCCGAATGGAAATCAGCCGCGGATACTCTTGAAAAGTTAAAATTCACCCAAATGTTTCGAGAATCATTCATCGAATGGTTCTACCGCACTGCTCTGACCGAGAGAACTACTGGTGAACGATTATTACTCGGCAAATATTCATGGACAAAATCGCGCACTTCCGGTAGCGACTTCGTCTACGCCGGTTACTTCGACGATGGCGGTGGCGTTGTCACCGGGCTCAGGCCGAGGCGCTCGGCTTCCCGTATCGGGTGCGCTTTCTCCGCAGCGAAACTTTGAATATTGTGCATTGATGCTTTGACTAGATGCCCTTTCGTCCAGAAAGGGCATCTCGGCATGTTATGATAGGTATGGCTTATGTATCACCACTTACGGGTGGTGGTCGCCATATGATCACTGCTTGCGGCATATTCAATGAGAAATGAGCGCCCGCAACCTCACCTCATACGCGCAATGGCTTTGAAGAATTCTATGCCAGCGTATGCGGAACGAAGCGTGTGTGACAGGGACGGGTATACCGCATAAGCGCACTTCCGATAGCAACTTCGTCAACGCCGGTAACTTCGACGATGACGGTGGCAATGTCGACAGGAACAGGCCGAGGAACTCGGATTCCAATATCGGGTGCGCTTTCTCCGAAGCGATCTCAAAAGGGAAGTCTTACGGCTTCTCTTTTGCTTTTGCCATAATCTCACGCTCAGATTTTATCCATCCGCCAGTCATTTTGCCCATATCTATGATACGTTTTTCTATATCGATATAGCAGCTATCCGACATGGCTTGAATTCTATTGGATAGTCTGACCAGGATCTTTTCCATGACCAGCTCTCTATCGAGTTTTTCCAGGATCAGTATCCTCTGTGCCGCATTTTTCTTGCTTGCCAATATCAAATATTCGAGCATATTCAGTGCAGACTGCTCGATCCTCCTGCCAATGCCGTGCGAATCGCGTTTGGGAAACTGCTTGAGTGCATCATGTATAGCGATGTATAATCCACTCCAATGGTGCAACAAGGAAAAATTCTCATTCGTTCCAAAAATCTCATTGGGGGGGGGGCTTAATAGTCATGTTTTGTTTGATCAGATTATATCACCAGAAAATATATTTTGCGCTTGGCGAGAATTCCAGAAAGATAAACGAGATCGTCGAGATGTCCAAGAATTTGAGGCCAGTGCCGAGGTTAAAATTTTCGAATTATGCGCTGATCTAGCGAGCGGAGCATATTCACACGGCTCTTATACGCGATTTTGGGTACGTGACCCGAAACTTCGGCTGATACACAAAGCTTCTGTCCGTGATCGCTTGCTTCATCACGCCATATTTCGAGTGCTTTACCCGGTCTTCAATAGAAAATGGATCTACGATTCATATTCCTCCAGAGACTCAAAAGGTACGCATGCCGCCATGGGACGGTTTCGGGATTTTGCTTGGAAGGTTTCTCGGAATAACACCAGACCGGTCTGGGTGCTCAAAGCTGACATAAGAAAATTTTTTGACTCTATTGATCACGGGATTCTAGTAGGGCTTCTCGACGGAGTTCTTTCCAAGGATATCCGGCTCATGGATCTATTACGTAACAATATTTCAAGTTATTCGACCATGCCAGGGATAGGCATTCCTCTAGGCAATCTCACCAGCCAATTATTCGCCAATGTTTATCTGAATCCTTTGGACCAACACATCAAACGGCAACTGAAAGTCTTATATTATCTTCGTTATGCCGACGACATGATTATTTTATCTGATTCGCGAGAATTTCTGAATGAAATATTGTTGCCTATGACTAAGTTTCTGGAGCAAAGACTTAAAATCAATCTTCATCCAAAGAAATTATCGATCAGCCGCTGGGATAAAGGAGTGGATATTCTCGGCTATATATCGTATCCGTCGAAAACAGTAATGCGCTATTCGACTCAAAGGCGCATGATGAGGCGGCTTGAAGGGCAAAACTCCGAGGTTGATTTTGATATACAGTTGAATGCCCTATATTCAAGGTCTAAATTCGAGCGGTTATGATGCAGATTTACAAGTCGCTTTATAGTAGTTTTTCAAGCATATCTATTCTATAATATATGCATGAATCCCAACCTAGCTTCCTTCGAAGGGCA
>PMZP01000046.1 GCA_003170325.1 Candidatus Tayloriibacteriota bacterium | reverse complement strand
GATTGACGAGCGCCGGTTCACTGGCCTCCTTTATGTTTCATTCAGGCGGCGCTCTTTTGGTTCCCGATATTTCCCCACGAAAGGACTTCATCGCCAGAGTCGCCTTACTTCTTCGACGATTGCTTCAAGGTGAAGAGGGTCGTCCAGAAGTATTTGACGCGGTTCAGTCATGTTTCCAATTCATGAACGTCTGTCAATCATTGACCGATGACCGATTGGCGACGCTCGAGTCATTGTTAGTGGCGCGCATCCTCCACTGGCTCGGTTACATAGGCGACGACAATGACCTGAATGATCACATGCGCTCGTTTGGGATCAACACCGGATTGCTAGACGTGCTCGATGTGAAGAGAGCGATTCTTAACAAGCATATAAACAAGGCGCTGAAGGAGTCGATGATGTGATCTTATAGCGATCGAGTAAATTGAAAAAAAGAAAACCCGCCGACCAGGTTTCCCTGATTGGCGAGCGAATGTGCGATTGGCGGTCGTTTACCGCATAATCCAGTATTGCCGAATGCAAAGTAACAGTACAGCTACACTAGGACAGAACACCCAATGTCCGGGAATGTTCAATCCGAATATCGGAGGAAGCCAGTCCTTGAACCAAGCGAAGTCTTTGTCGATCACTACTCTCCGCAACGCGTGAGGCTGGTACCAGCCGGTGAGGGATTGGATTATGAAGTAAAACATATCTTCGAATCCGGAGTTTCCCAGCCAGATGGCGACGAATAGCGTGGCAAATGACAGGAGGTTCATGAGCCAAGACGAGCCATTTGGCAGGACGTTATATTTGAGGACCTTGCTCCAGAAGACGATGCCGGCTGCGAACAGCACAGGCATAACTACCAAGAACATGACGACGTGGTACCGGGAGATGTACTTGAGGAAGGGGATTGCCCATTTTTGAAGAGCCTTCTTCTCCCAATAGGGATTTTTGAATACGGTCTTACCCCAAGGTCCGACCTTGTGCTTGACGTCCAGCCAGATTTCGAAGATGGCAAGAGCGATTGCGACTGGGCCGAAAACAGCGACCCAGAATAATAGCGTGATTTTCAAAATACTAACCTTTCTTGGTTGAAGCAGTGTTTTTTAAGCTGTTTACAATTATGACATAAATCAGTAATAAAATCAAGCAGATTGGCCTTTGCGTGATTACGTAGTAAAATAAAGCCTGTGCCTCCACAGGACGACAAAAGCTACATTGATGAGCTGAAGAAGACGCTGTACTCGCGAACAGCGCCGGATGTGCGCACAAAGAGGAAGCTCCGGTTCACCGCGCCGTCCTCTGGGGTCAAGACCGATTGGGAACATCCGTCAGAAGAAGACGTCAGGCCGAAACAGTTGAATACCGAATACGAAGATCATTCTATGTCATTCTTCACTAAACTCGTCATCATCTCCGCCGTCTTCTGCGTCATCGCTGTCGGCATTGGCGCTTATCTCTTCTTCAACGGATCCAATCTCATCTCCGCCAACAACATCAGCATCGTCATTAGCGGTCCGGTTTCCATCCCCGGAGGAGTGCCGGAGACTTTCGATATCACAATACAGAATAAGAATAACGTCGCTTTGCAGTTGGCGGACATGTCGGTGAGTTTTCCAACGGGTGCCACCGATCCGACCAATCCCGGCACGCCGCTTACGAACAGCCGCAAAATGATCGGCGATATCCCGGCCGGAGGCACTTCGCATCAGAGCGTTAGCGCTATCATCTTCGGCGAGGAGAATCTGCAGAAGGAGATCGGCGTCACCCTGACTTACAGCGTCAAAGGCACGACGGCGGTTTTCACCAAGACCCAGAGCTATGATGTACTCATCAATTCATCGCCCATCAACGTGACCGTGTCCTCGTTCAAGGAGATATCTTCCGGTCAGGAGTTCGACATCAAAGTCGATCTGAAATCCAATTCCCAGCAGGTTCTCCGGAACGTGCTCCTCAAGGCCGACTATCCTTTCGGATACAGCTTCTTGTCTTCGAGCTTGCCGGCGCTTTCCGGCAATGCCTCCTGGAAGATCGGCGATATCCCGGCTGGCGGCGACCGGGCCGTGACCATTCACGGAAAATTGACCGGCGAGAACAGCGATCTACGGGCATTTCATTTCACGGTTGGTGCCATCGATCCCAAGGATTCCAAGAATATCGGCACTGAATACATGGCCGTCGAGCAGGACATGACCATCCAAAAGCCCTTCATTTCTCTGGATATAGCCATCGACAACGATACCGCGAGCGCCAATCATATCGGGCAATTCGATTCACCGGAGCACGTGGAGATCGACTGGTCCAACAATCTGTCGGTGCCGATCTCCAACTTGACCATCACCGCCAAATTGACCGGCAGTGCTTACAACAAGAGCGACGTGGAGGCAGGTCAGGGCGTGTTCGATTCCCTCAACAATCAGATCGTCTGGAACCAGCAGACTAATGGCGAATTCGGTTCGGTGGCGGCCGGAGACAGCGGCAATGTGATCTTCACCATAACGCCCAAGGATCTCGGCGTGCCGAACAAGCAGATAGTCAATCCCAACCTGACCTTCGACGTCAGCGTCATGGGCAATCGCGCGCAGGAGTCGAACGTGACAGGCGTTTTGAGTTCGGCTGTCACCAAGAATGTCAGGATCTCTTCCAACGTCTCTCTCTCCGGACGCGTGACGCGCACGGTCGGACCCTTCGTGAATACCGGTCCGATCCCGCCCAAGTCCGAACAGGCTACAACCTACACGATCATTTGGGATGTCGATAACACCGCCAACGCCGTGGGCAATGCCGAGGTCACGGCTGCTCTGCCGGCCTACGTCAAGTGGTTGAAGGCGACCAGTCCTGCTGCGGAAGACGTCTCCTATGACGGCAATAGCGGCATTGTCACTTGGAATATCGGCAACGTCGGTACTTATACCTTGAGCTCTTCGCGTCGCCGTGAAGCGGCATTCCAGGTCTCGATCACTCCCAGCGTCACCCAGGTCGGTCAGACGCCAGTCCTGGTCAATAAGTCCACCTTGACGGCCACCGACAATTTCACCGGTACGCAGCTCCAGAGCCAACAGGACAATTTGACCACGCGGTTTAGCACCGATCCAGCTTACCAGGATGGGAATGAGATCGTGGTGCATTAGTTCCATTTAATATAGAATGACGGTATGACAAAAACGGAAAATAACGGCGTCATGGAAGCGGTCATCTCGCTCTGTAAGAGGCGCGGCTTCATATTCCAGGGTTCTGAGATATATGGCGGCTTGGCGGGAACGTGGGATTACGGACCGCTTGGGGCTGAATTGAAAGAGAATATCAAGAGTCTTTGGTGGAGAAGATTTCTCACTAGTCGCAATGATATGTGTCGCGTCGATGCGGCCATCCTCATGAACCAGAATGTCTGGAAAGCTTCCGGACACGTCTCGGGATTTTCAGATCCACTAGTCGAGTGCAAGAAATGCCAGCATAGATTCCGAGCCGACCAACTTGATGCCACGAATAAATGCCCGGACTGTGGCGGATCTCTCGGCGAAGTGAAGCAATTCAACATGATGTTCCAAACTCATGTCGGTGCAGTTCAAGACGAATCCTCGGTTTCATATCTCCGTCCGGAGACGGCCCAGGGCATGTTCGTCAATTTCAAGAACATCCTCGATTCACTCCACCCACGGTTACCGTTCGGTATGGCGCAGATCGGCAAAGCTTTCAGAAATGAGATTGCCCCGAGAGATTTCCTCTTCCGTGCTCGCGAATTCGAGCAGATGGAGATCGAATATTTCATCCGACCACCGAAAGACGAGAATGACCGTGAATGGGAGAAGGTTTTCGCGCATTTCGTTTCTGAAGTCAAAGCTTTCACTTCCGACGTCGGCTTGAATCCAGAGAAGGTCCATGAATTGGAAGTGTCGGATGGCGAGCGAGCTCATTATTCCAAGCGCACCATCGACTTCGAATTCGATTTTCCATTTGGCCGCAACGAACTGTATGGTCTGGCGTACCGCACGGACTTTGACTTGAAACAGCACTCCGAATTCAGCAAAGCCGACCTTTCTTATTATGACGAAGAAACCAAGGAGCGTTTCACCCCACATTGCATCGAGCCGTCATTCGGGCTTGATCGCACGGTCTTAGCTGTTCTCACGGATGCTTATACCGAAGACGAGCTCGGAGGTGAGAAGCGCATATATTTGAAACTGTCACCATCAGTCGCTCCCTTCAAAGTCGCCGTTTTCCCATTGCTTCGCAACAAGCCGCAACTCGTGGAAAAGGCACAGCAAATATTCAAGTCGATCAAAAAGGAGATTCCCGCCACGGCCTTCGACGACAACGGCAATATCGGCAAGCGCTATCGTCGCCAGGATGAGATCGGTACGCCATTCTGTGTGACGATCGATTTCGATACTATCGAGAAGAACGCCGGCGTGACGGTGCGTGATCGCGACACGGGGAAGCAGGAGAGGGTCACTGAAGCGGAGCTTGTTGAATTTTTCAAGAAGAAATTTTGATCGGGCCGGTTAGTATTTATTTTGCAGTGAAGATTAACAGCCTCCCAGTGGAAGTGGTTATCGTCGGAATTTTTCATTGACAGGAATTGTGTAATTTGTTGCGTAATGAAGAGAATATATAGCTCTGTAGAGCCGTTGATTATATCATGCAAATCAATTTGTGTGAATAAAAGTATGAGGTCATCCGGACGGTCCTGCTCGTTACGGTCGGGCAATTGAGTTAAAAATAATACTGTTTGATGGGGCCGCTTTTCATTATTGGATGATAATAGTGACTGATTCTCAAATTCCGCTCTGTGTGTTACATTTACCTCTATGAAATTCTCTAAAACCATCTTACCAAATGGCTTGCGGCTCATAACGGTGCCTATGCCCGACAATCCGGCGGTGACCGTTCTCGTCATGGTGGAAGCCGGCTCGAAATATGAGACCAAGGAGATAAGCGGCCTTTCGCATTTTCTGGAGCACATGGTCTTCAAAGGCACCACCAAGCGGCCCAAGGCCATCGACATCTCTCGCGAACTAGACTCGATCGGCGCCAATTACAATGCTTTCACCGCGCAGGAATTCACAGGCTATTACGCCAAATCCGCCTCACGCCATCTCGATACTGTTCTCGACATCGTCTCCGACATGTACGTCGATCCGCTCTTTGAAGAGGCCGAGATCACCAAAGAGAAAGGTGTGATCATCGAAGAGATCCGCATGTATCAGGACCTGCCGCAACAGCACGTTCACGACATATTCATGGAACTATTGTATGGCGACCAGCCGGCTGGATGGAACGTGGCCGGAACCGAAGCCAATGTCAAATCATTCGGTCGCGGACAATTCACTGACTATCGCGGCAAGAATTATGTCTCTGGAGCGACGACGGTCATCGTGGCTGGTTCGTTCGACGAGCCGACTATCGGCAAAGCCGTGGAAAAGGCGTTCAAGAAAATATCCAGCGGTCCCAAGCAGGGGAAAGCCGTCGTCAAAGAATCGCAGAGCGCTCCGCAGGTCAAGACCGAATTCAAAGAGACCGACCAGACGCATATCGTCATCGGCACGCGCACCTTTTCATTATTTGATGACAGGATATCGGCCATGCACGTGCTCTCGACTGTGCTCGGGCGAGGTATGAGCTCGCGGCTTTTCTCAAAGATGCGCGATCAGTTGGGTATCTGCTATTACGTGAGAACCGAACATAATCCCTTCACTGACCATGGCTTCCTCTCCATCTCCGCAGGGCTCGATAATTCCCGCGTCGAAGAGGGCGTCAAAGGCATTCTCACTGAATGTGACCGTTTGAAGACCGAGCTTGTTCCCGAAACGGAGATAAAAAAGGCCAAAGATTATATCTCCGGCACCACTCTGCTTGATCTGGAGACTTCAGAATCGCGCGCTGAATTCTATGGCTTCCAAGAAGTCTTGAAGCACAGCATCGAATATCCCGAGGAGATCATCAAGAAGGTGAATGCCGTTACCGCCGCCGACGTCCGGAAGCTGGCGCAAGAGATCTTCGTGAATGAGGGCTTGAATATGGCGGTGGTAGGGAAGTTCAAGGATGGTACTGGGTTTACGAGTTATTTTAAATTCAATTAAGTCTCGGCGATGCTGTCTTCTCACTCGTCTGCGGAACTCGCTTCTTGAATTGCTAGGTATAAGGTTCAGGAATTGCTCAAAGCTTCGCTTTCGCAATTCCCGCTAACTTTCACCTTTTACCAAGCAATTCATAGTCGCTCAAACAGTCCTCGCCTCGTTCGAAGGCAGCATCGCCGAGCCGTTGTGTTATACTAATAACATGCCACCATCTCGCGACATACATGTGAATATCAACACCGGCACCATCGTGCGCTTTTTCCTGTTCATCGTCCTCTTGTTCGCTATCTACAAGATGACCGATATCTTATTGGTAGTCCTGGCCGCTGTCATCATCGCCTCTGCTGTCGAACCGGTCGTTCGTCGTCTCAAACGACTCAAGATCCACCGCATCATTGGCGTGATCATAATCTATATCCTTATGGCCGCTGTGTTGGCCGGCATTCTCATCTTCTTTGTGCCGGTGGTGGCTAACGATGCTATCCAGTTCATGAATAATCTTCCCCAGAATGTATCCCTGGAAGATCTTTGGAATCCAGTCTCGAATCTCGGAGTCAATTTCGGAACCAGCGTCTCTACCGCCCTGGAAGCGCACTCGGTCTCGCTGGCGGACTTAGTCAATGGCCTGCAGAATATCATCGTTGGCAGCTCGACTAGCGCTTTCAAGACCGCTAGCGTGCTATTTGGAGGCGTCTTCTCGTTCCTACTCATCGTAGTCCTCTCCTTCTATTTGTCCGTCCAGGAAGAGGGCGTGGCTGACTTTCTGCGTATCGTCGCCCCGGTCAAGCATCATGAATACATCGTCGGATTGTGGAAGCGTTCGCAGAGGAAGATCGGCCTCTGGCTGCAGGGACAAGTCATCCTCGGATTGGTCGTCGGCCTCCTGGTCTACCTAGTGCTCATCTTGGTCGGCATTCCTCATGCGCTGCTTTTAGCCGTTTTTGCCGGAATCATGGAGATCATCCCGGTCTTTGGTCCGATCATCTCTTCCGTGCCGGCCATCCTTATCGCCTTTGCCGATAAAGGTGTCGGCACCGGTGCCCTCCTAGTCGGTCTCTATCTCATCATCTACCAGTTCGAAAGCCAGCTCTTCTATCCGCTTGTGGTGAAAAAAGTCGTCGGCATCTCTCCCATCGTCGTCATCCTGGCCTTGGTCATCGGCGCCAAGCTAGCCGGTCTTCTCGGAGCTCTCATCGCGGTGCCATTGTCAGCAGTCCTCATGGAATACATCCACGACATCGAAAAATACAAGAAGCAAGAAACGGCGGAAAGGGCCATGACGGGGAAGGAGGGTTCGTGATCTGTCGTCAATCTCTTGACTCCGGTAATCTCGTCGAAGTAATATGTCGATGTGTCTGTGGGCGCAATCCCCGTTCAGTCATGGAATTTCCCTAAACTGAAGAGCAGACACAACAGAAGACGCCTCTCGCGAGGTGTTTTTTGTAACAAACAACATGGATCCAGAAATAAATTATTTTATTATACGCAAGGAAAAGGCCACTAAGATCTTCACAGCGCAGGAGACTATTTACAATCCGTATTTCAAGATACAGACTGTGTTGAATTCAGATGGATTCCATCATCTGCAGTTCTCATCTAATCGGGAGAGAAGTGGAGTATTGGGGTTTGGTGGCTATCGTCGGTGATAACAAGATCAAAGTCAGGACTGTGCTTCGAAGAATAGGTGATGGCAATATAAATTTCTGGAGCGTCATGCCATATTCAAAGATCAGACATGGCATTCAGAATATCTATACTTTGGGCATAGAGGATGAAAGATAGAAATGGTTACTCTCCTGTGACCCAATGGGGTGGTTTTAGAACTATTGAAATATGGTGACTGCATTCGACCAGCCTCGGTGAACTATACTCGCTTAGCATTAACTACTACACCTGCACCTGTAATCAATACGCCATGGATATAAGAAAAAACCCACCGAAGCAGGTTTTCCAGATGGTGGGTTGTTTGGAATTGATCATCGGCGACTATTTCAGCGCCTTGACGATTTTTTCCGTGAGGGCGAGAATCTTGTCCTTGTCTGCCTGTTGCCAGATCGCACAACTCTCATCGTCCGACTTCGGTTGCGTGATGTGGATGACGAGGGTCGGCGGAGCTTTGGCTCCTTCATGTTCGTACGAATCCGCCAAAAGGCCGGTGAGAATTGCGTCCGTGGCCTTCCACGTTTCGATCTTTTGGCGCTTATCATCGTATTTGAAACGGCGTTCAACGCGGCCGAGATCCAGTGTCACACATAGGCCGTCGGGCGCAGGAAGCGCAAAGGACGTGTCCTCGAACTCCGTGTTGCCCATGAGTTCTTTGACAACATCCTTGCCGTAAATCACCTTCGTCCCGAGGACGCTGTCCAGCTTGCGCAGGATAGCCTCGAAGTCGAACGCAAAACGATTGTCGGGCAGTTGATCCGTCTCGATGATGACCGAACTTGAGAGCATCGCTCGGGGGATATGGAGCTTTTCGGACAGATTCTCCTCCGGCTTATCACCGACATAGGCTGCATTGATGCCGAGCACGAAAAGCTCTTTCTGGCGATCGATGATACCGATGTTGACGCTGGTCTTGAAGAAAGACGTGCCCATACCGTCGTAGTCGTAATGTCGCGACCACTGATCCCTCGTTTTAAGGGCTTCCTCGGCCTCGGCGAGCATTTTCGTGACGAACCCTCCGCGGGTCTCTGCGATCTCACCGATACTGGCCACGAGGAACATGGTTGCGAAGCCGCCAGTCTTGTCGCCGTCACTGACGTCCTTATGAAGTTGGTCATGCGTGGCTTGAGCACTGGGAACTCGTCCAGAGTCATAGCAGTTTAGTGCCGCGATGACACTGTTCCATCTTTGTAGCGGAATACCGCTGTAGTGTTGCTTTGCAGTTACATTCGTTATCTTCATTACTGTCCTTGTTGTTGCGCGTCGTTTCGACGCTTGGTTATCGTGAATTGAAAATGGACTCCTGTTAAATAGTCTAGCATAGTTATATCTATTAGTCAACTAATAGAGAATCGAACCTCGGCTTTCATTCACGGTCAGAACAAATAAGATTTTCCTCCCATTTTCTGCTAAGATAACTTCTATATGTCTAAAACTGCCACGAAAGACGCGTCAAAAAATGCGGCCAACTCGCCCAAACCGCCATTTTACATAACAACGACCTTACCTTATGTCAATGCCGAGCCGCATATCGGCTTTGCCATGGAGCTCATACGTGCCGACATAATCGCGCGGGCGAAGAAGCTACAAGGCCATGAAGTGTTTTTCAATACCGGTACCGATGAGCACGGCTTGAAGATCTACCAGAAGGCTCAACAATCCCATAAACAGCCGCAAGAATACGCCGATGAAGCCGCCGCCAAATTCAAAGAGCTTCTGCCCGTCCTTGGCATCGCCGAAAATGAGCCAGGCATCACCTTCAATTTTATCCGCACTACCGACGCCGATCATATAAAGGCCGCCCAGGAATTCTGGAAGATCGCCGACCGGAATGGACTCATCTACAAGAAGAATTACAAGATCAAATACTGCGTCGGCTGTGAATTGGAAAAGACCGAATCGGAATTGGTGGACGGCAAATGTCCTCTGCATCCGCTCACGGAATTGGAAGTCTATGAAGAAGAGAATTACTTTTTCCGTTTCAGCGTCTATCAGAAAGCTTTGATGGATCTATACGAGAAGGGAAGCTCGCATGGACCGCGGATGACTAGCAACCGGAGAGCCGATGAAGACGCTCCGAAACCGATCCCATTCGTAGTCCCAAGCACCCGCCTGAACGAGATCAAAGCTTTCGTCGAGCGTGGTTTGGAGGATTTCAGCATCTCCCGGTTGGCTACCAAGATGCCTTGGGGCATTCCGGTTCCCAATGATCCAACTCATGTCATGTACGTCTGGTTCGATGCCTTGGTGAACTATATAGCCGCCGTCGGTTGGCCGGATGATCAGGAAAAATTCCAAAAATGGTGGGTCGATTCCGGCGGCGCCGTCCAATACTGCGGTAAAGACAATCTGCGTCAGCAATCCGCCATGTGGCAGGCCATGCTCATGGCCGTCAAACTGCCTCCTTCGAAGCAGATCGTTGTCGATGGTTTCATTACCGGCGAAGGCGGCCTCAAGATGTCCAAGTCTCTCGGCAATGGCGTCGATCCTCTTGATGTAGTCAAAGAATATGGCACCGATGCCTTGCGCTATTACGTCGCCCGTGAATTGCATCCCTTCGAAGACAGCTCCTTCAGTATGGAGAAATTCAAAGAGGCCTACAACGCGCATCTGGCCAACGGGCTGGGGAATCTGACGAGCAGGATCATGAAGATGGCCGAGGCGAATATCAATGAAATAAAACTGCCGGAGATTGAGTGGTCGATCGGATTTATCTCCGCCATCGATCGCTATGATCTGAAGGCGGCCACGGACATCATTTGGGCAAAGATCGCGGTTCTTGACTCGCTCATACAAAAGGAAGAGCCNNTAGCTGGCTTGGCGGAGATCGCTCGTCTACTGGAGCCGATCTTACCGTTAAGTGCAGGGATCATTTCGAAGTGTCTCAAAGAAAATAAAGTTCCATCGGCGCCGCTCTTCATGAGGAAATAAATGTCAAAATCATTTTCCTATATCGACATCCACGGCCACTTGAATTTTGCCGCTTACGATTCCGACAGGGAAGAGGTGATCGAGCGTGCCCGTGAAGCTGGCGTGATCATGATCACCGTCGGCACGCAGATCGACACTTCGCGCAAGGCCGTCGAATTGGCACGGACCCATGAGAATATGTATGCCGCCATAGGTTTGCATCCTGTCCACACGACTTCTTCGCATCACGACATGCAGGAGTTGGGCGAAGGCGGCAAAGATTTTACATCGAGGGGAGAAGCTGTGGATAGCCAGGCATATGTCGATCTCGCACGAGACCCAAAAGTCGTGGCTATAGGCGAATGCGGCCTTGATTATTACAGGTTGGATGACGAGTCGATCAAGAAGCAGCGCTCCACATTTGAGGCCATGATCGACGTTGCCAATGAAGTCGGAAAACCGTTGATGCTGCATATCCGCAATCCAAATGAAGGCGTGAATTCCGCTTACCGCGACGCTTACGAGATCCTCAAAGATCGCGCCAAAGTCAAAGGCGACCTCCACTTCTTCGCTGGTAGCACAGAAGAAGCACGCCCTTTTCTCGACCTCGGTTATTCGTTCTCATTCACGGGCGTCATCACTTTCACTCACGACTACGACGAAGTCATCAGATTCATCCCTCTTGATCGCCTAATGACCGAGACAGATTGCCCTTATGTAGCGCCAAAATCCCACAGAGGCAAGCGCAATGAGCCGGCATATGTCATAGAAACTGTGAAGGCGTTAGCCGCGATCAAATCCATACCGGAAGATGCTGTTGCCAAACAGGTTATGGATAATGCCGAGCGGCTCTTTAGGGTTTGATGTAGAGGTTTCACCTCTACAAGAATCTTCATACCATTTTGAACCTTTTTTTATCTGGTTTTGAGACTTTTTTTATCATTTCTTGAACCTTTCTTCATCAGGTCTTCATTCCAGTCTGATAAGCTAGACGGTGCTCCAAGCCAGCTGGCAGCAAGTCCGGCTCTTGCGGAGCAAGGCGATTCCGTGGTAGTCTCGTGAATACATTAATAATAGTTAAATTAACGCAGTAAGTCCTCTAGATCCGAGTTTGAGCCATCCGACCTGCCGGGGATGATTCAAATGCCGGATCGAGAGGTCCTGTCGTCATCAGACAGGTCACTGACTGCATCGCACTATGAATGATATTCATGACGACCGCCTAGCGGTCTACGAGATAGGTTATCTGATCATTTCATCGGTTCCGGAAGAGCAAGTTTCGGTCGAGGTCGAGAAAGTCAAAAAGATCATCACCGACGCCGGATCCTCTATGATCGCCGACGAATCGCCTCATCGGGAGCGTTTGGCGTACACTATGCGTCGGAAGACTGTCTCTGGTTCCTACGAAAAGTATGACGAGGCCTATTTCGGTTGGATCAAGTTCGAGCTGGCTTCGGGCAAGATCGAATCCGTGAAGGATGCCGTCGCCTTGGTGCCGTCGGTCCTGCGCATGTTGCTCATTTCGACCGTCGAGGAGAATACTTACCTCGGCAAACGTGCCGCTGATATGGTCGTCGGTTTTTCTTTGAAGGATACGCCCGCCAAGGAGAGTCCTGCCAAAAACATCGCCGCTCCGATCATAGAAAAGAAAGCCGCCGCTCCCGCTACCATCGAGGAGATGGACAAGAGCATCGACGAAATGGTCAAAGAGGTCTAATTAAAAGCACGAATTTCGAAATTCTAATTTCGAGATTAATATTTCAATCAATATCATGTATCTAAATAAAGTATATCTCATAGGGAATCTGACGCGTGATCCCGAATTAAAGGCTCTGCCGTCCGGCACCAAGGTCGCCAATTTGGGCCTAGCCACCAATCGCAAGTACAAGGACAAGGACGGCGTGCTCAAAGATACCACTGAATTCCACAATGTCGTGGCCTTCTCCCATCTCGGCGAATTAGCCGCCCAATATCTGAAGAAGGGACAGCAGGCGTTGGTCGAAGGACGATTGCAGACCCGCTCCTGGGAAACCCCGACTGGCGAGAAGAAGTATCGCACGGAGATCATTGCCGACAACATCCAGTTCGGCTGGAAGGGAACCGGAGGCTCCGGCTCGGGCCCGTCCGGTGCTACTTCCGGTGCTTCGGGTAAAACTCCTTCAGATGCCGGCCCGGCGACTGAAGACATTACTAACGATAAAGGCGCCATGCCTCCCGGCGAGGCCATAGAATATCCCAAGGAAGAGATCAATCCAGACGACATCCCATTCTAGTTTCAAAAGCAGAGACGCAATAATAATCAATCAATCACCATGAAGAAACAATGCTATTTTAGCCAACATAATATCAAGTTCATCGACTACAAGGATACGGAGATCCTGAAGAAATTCTTGAATCCGCACGGCCGCATCTTGAGCCGCAAACGCACCGGCATCGCCGCCAAGTACCAGCGCCAGTTGGCGACAGCCGTCAAACGCGCTAGGTTCATGGGCTTGCTGCCATTCGTCGCGAGTTAGTCTCTCCGAACCTCCTTGGTACAGCTCGGAAAAGACATCCGCAAGAAATTTTCAGCAGGAAATTTCTGAGGACTAGAAAAGCCTCTGCAGAGGCTTTTCGTGTCTTTGGAGGGCTGTGCCGAGGAGGTTCGTCTGCTATTTGTTAACGCGCTCTCGGTACTCTCCAGTATCCGTATTAATCCTGATCACATCTCCCTCATTGACGAACAGAGGAACGTTGATGGTGGCTCCGGTTTCCAAAGTTACGTTCTTCTGGCCGCCGGTCATGGTGTCGCCCTTGACGTTGGGCGGTGCTTCGGTGACTTTGAGCTCGGCGGTGATTGGCATCTTGAAACCCATCGGCTGGTCCTTGAAGAGCATCTGCTCCAAAACGGTGTTCGTCTTGAGGAAACGGCCTTGAGGACCGACATTCTCGTTGGTGACCTTAAATCTCTTGGAAGAGTCTTCTGCCTCGGCGAACCACCATTCGCCGCGATTATTATAGAGATATTTGACTTCGCGCGACTCGATCTCCGCTTCCTCGATCTTCTCTGACTGATGGAACGAATATTCCGTGACTTTCCCGGTCATCAGGTTCTTCAGCTTGGTGGCGTTGACCGGCTTCCTTTGCTGCTTGCGGAAGACGTGCGAGGTTATCACCTCGTACGGCTGTCCGTCCAGGACGATGAATTTCTTCTCGGTGACTTCGTTGTATTCGAGTAGGGACATGTTGAGCCATTCTATAGGATTATTCGGGAAAAAGCAAAAACCCGCCGAAGCGGGGTTTTGCGC
>PMZP01000004.1 GCA_003170325.1 Candidatus Tayloriibacteriota bacterium | reverse complement strand
AGCTTGGATTATGAACCCCGGAGTTGTGTGGATCTGGTGCATGTCGATCATCGGTCCATTTCGATCGACAACGTCGCCCCTATAATAAGTTCCTTTACGTTCGTCGATCTCTTGATCTGCGTCTCATATTTTCTCGCAAGAACCATGACATCTGACGGTACTATGAGCCTTGCTCCGTCCGAAACCGTCAATCCCTTTTCCTTTCGCAGGTCCTGTATCTTGCGCAGCAATTCACGGAGATCGCCTTCTTCTTTGAGTTCGGGCGTTATCGCCGTATCGAGCTCGACATCTTGTTCTATATTCGCGTCAAATATCAATTCTTTCACATTGACTTCGGCTTCGATCAACTCGACAAGTTCGACGCTTAGCTCTTTGATCTTCGAATCTTTGATCTTCAATCTTCCGAGCGGCTGTCTGACATTGATCTTTGCAGCCATCCTAGCTTCCAGACCTTTCGAAGCGATCGACCGGACCATGTCCATATCTTTCAATAATTCACGGTCGATCTTCCCCTCTTTCGGCCATTCTTCCAGATGCACGCTCTCTTTCTCGCCTCCGACACCTTGGTAAAGATAATCGGCGAAGAAAGGAGCCATCGGAGCCATGATTTTCGCCAAAGTCAGCAAAACATACCGGGTCGTCGCCAATGCCGCCTCTTTATCCTCGGCATTTTCGCCCTTGAATCGGTCGCGGGAGCGACGAAGATACCACTGCGAGAGGTCGCCGACGAAATCGCGGATGGCTCTCACCGGCTCGAAGAATTGATAGCCGTCCAAGCCATTTGTCACCGTTTCGATCAATTCATTCAGCCTGGAAATAATCCAGCGGTCTAATATATGTTTCGACTCTCCTGGCTCCCTGCTACTGGCTCCTAGCTTCTGTTCTCCCGCGTACAGCTTATAAAAAGACAAGACATTCCCCACCATATTGAAGACCTTCTTATTGATCTCATCCACCGTCTTCGGATCGAAGTTCTTGGAATCGCCAGGCTGATTGACGGAGTACATCCACAGCCGCAAAGCATCGGCGCCATAAGCATCCATCATCTCGGCGGGGTTGACGACATTGCCGATCGACTTGGACATCTTCTTGCCTTCGGCGTCGAGAACGTGACCAAGGCAGATGACGTTCTTAAAAGCTTTGCCACGCCCCATGAGCGTGCCGACGGCGTGGAGAGTGTAGAACCAGCCGCGTGTCTGATCGATAGCTTCGGAGATGAAGTCGGCCGGATACGGGAACTTCTCCTTACCGAAAAGCCCATGCTCCTTGCCACCCAATACATGATCTTGCGCAAATGGCATAGCACCGCTGTCGAACCAAACATCCATGACTTCTTTGACCCGCGACATTTCTCCACCGCATGTGCATGACAATTTTATCTCGTCTATGTAAGGCCGATGAAGGTCGAGCTCGTATTCGGGGTTGTGAGGAATGACCGTGAAGTCGAGCTTTTTAATCTCTGCCTTTTGTATATATTCCCCGCTCATTTCAAGTTCTATTGATTGACGTCGGTCAAGTCCGTGTCCGACTGACATTAGCATCATCGAAGGGGTTCCATGAGATACTATAAGAATCTTCTTGCCTTGATACCTACCATCGATCTCATACAAAAAGTCCCCCACTCTTTTCTTTACGTCTGCATACCTCTCAGCTCCGGAAGGCATTCTATCGAACCGTTCCTTCCAAGGGAATTTTTCGTTGAATTCCAAAGAGTCTTTACCCTCGAATTCTCCAAAACCCACCTCACGAAGCCTCTCATCTATGATTACTTGACTGTCTTTCAAGCCCAGCTTTTCCTGGACGATCTTAGCCGTATCGCGAGCACGCGCGATAGGAGAAGTAAATATGAGGTCAATGCCGGCGTGCTTAAGCTCGTCTGCAGTCTTACCGACTTCTTCTTTCCCTTTATCAGTCAAGTGCCATCGATCTCTTTCTCCCCCATTCAATAGATGCTTAACATTATTCTCCGCCTCTCCATGCCGCATGACATAATAAGTATTGCGCGGCTTCTTGGAGACGTCGGCAACAGAACCAGCCACTTTCCACTTCTTGCATTTGTCGCAGACCCAGACTGGCAGAGGCGTGCCCCAATAGCGCTCGCGAGAGATGGCCCAGTCTTTGACTTCGCGCAACCATTCGCCGAAACGCCCTTCCTTTATGTGCTCAGGCTCCCAATGAATGCCCTCATTCTCCTTGACCAACTTGTGCCGCAGAGCCGACATCTTTATATACCATGAATCGCGCGCGAAATAGATGAGCGGCGTGTGGCAGCGCCAACAGAAAGGATAGCTGTGCTGGTATTTCTCTTTGGAGAACAAGTGGCCGCGGTGCGCCAGGTCTTTGATGATCTCCACATCCGTGGCTTCATCCTTGACGAATTTCCCCGCTAGGAATCCGGCTTCCTTCTTGAAGGTGCCATCTTCATTGACCAGATGAAATTTCGGCAAGCCGACCTTCGTTCCCAAAACGAAATCGTCCTGGCCATACATGACAGCGGTGTGGACGATTCCTGTGCCATCCTCGGTCGTCACGAAGTCAGCGGCGTAGACTTTGTAGGCATTGTCGAGCTTTTCTTTTTCCGGACCGGTGATCGAGTCTTTCAGGAATGGATAGAGGGGCTCGTATGAGAGGCCGACCAGATCTTTGCCTTTGAAGGTTTCGATTATTTCGTATTTCGCTTCCTTGAAGACCTGCTCCAATCGCTCCTTGGCAAGAATGAATAAGCCTTGTTCGGTTTTAACCTTCACATACTCAACCTTCTCGCCAACGGCCAATCCCACATTGCCCGGCAATGTCCACGGAGTTGTCGTCCAAGCCAACAGATAAGTTTTGCCGCCATCATTAGAGTTTCGGATTTCGAATTTCACGGTGACCGCCAAATCTTTCACATCTTTATATCCTTGCGCGATCTCATGCGACGATAGGCCCGTGCCGCATCGCGGGCACCAAGGCACGACTTTGTAATCTTTATACAACAAATCCTTCTCATGAACGGTTCGCATGATATTCCAAAGAGCTTCTATGTAAGCGGGCTTATAAGGAACATAAGCGTTTTTCAAATCTACCCAAAAGCCCATGCGATCTGTGAATTGCTCCCATTCATGCATGTATGTCCAGACGCTTTCCTTGCACTTCTCATTGAAAGCGGCGATGCCGTATTTTTCGATCTCTTTTTTTGACTTAAGGCCAAGTTCCTTTTCAACTTGAAGCTCAACCGGCAATCCGTGCGTGTCCCA
>PMZP01000081.1 GCA_003170325.1 Candidatus Tayloriibacteriota bacterium | reverse complement strand
ATCTTTGTTTAGGCTTATCACAGAGGCTACTTACTTGATTTCAATAGCCCGTGACAGATTTGTGGTCATGTTTCCGGCCGGATAACAATTCCACTGGGAGAACTGTGAAACGTAACTGCTGATCAAACCGCCTTTCGGTAAGATCTCCTGCTTCCTCGCGAGCTTTCACTCATGAGATATCCGATTTCGCCAGAGGTTTCCCGCCGGTGTTTGCACACCTGGAAGTACATTTCTAGCCAGTCGGAGTTAATCGCCTCTGCCTTTTGGTGGCGTACAGTTTCCCTCGACACCCCTGATGATTTGTGTGAACGGGTGCCCACACAGTTTGTCTCATCCGAGGTTTAGCCTGTTCCCTTGCTAAAGGGGAATCGATCATCATTCTTCAAAGATCAGCTTTGCTAAAGTTAATCTTACTCAATGCGCGATTTCTTGCAAACAAGCAGGCCTTATTTTACGATTTCAACAGGCTTCTTCTTCCTTGCAAACCCCTTCTGTCTCTTAGGTTGCGCCAGCAATTCTAGGGCGCGTTCGAAACTGATGGTGTAGACATCGTCGGGTACCTTGATCGAGCGGAAATCGGCGTCGTTCCTCACATAAGGGCCGAAGCGACCGATGGAGACGATGACTTGATTGCCGGTATTTTGATCGATGCCTAGCGAGCGAGGAATGCTCAAATATTTCAGTGCGTCGGCGACGGTGACTTTCATCGGATCCATGATCTTGGGGATAGAGGCCATCTTTGGCTTGGCTGGCTTTGGTTCTCCTTTCTTCGGCTTCTCCGGCTTCAGTCCCAACTGGACATATGGTCCGTATTTGCCGTTCAGCACGAATATGGGCAATCCGCTGGTTGGATCCGTGCCGATGGGCGTGTCACTCTTGAATTCCGTGCCATCGATGGTCAGCGCTCCGTCGCAATCCGGATAGCGGGTGCAAGAAAGGAATTTGCCGTTGCGGCCGAGTTTCACCTCCATGGGCGTGGTTCCGCATTTCGGGCACTTGAATTTCGGATCGGCTATGCCCAGATTTGTCAGTTTCTCGATCTTCTCCTTGGACTTAACATCTTTGTGGAACGGCTTGTAGAAATCGGAGAGCGTCTTCAGGTAAGTGCGTTCGCCGCTGGCGATCTCGTCGAGCTCGTTCTCCATCTCGGCCGTGAATGAATCGCTGATGTATGAAGGGAAGTTCGCCTCCAGGAATGACGAGACCACGTCGCCAGTGTCGGTCGGACGCAATGATTTGTTTTCTTTAGACACATAGCCGCGGTCCTCGATGGTCTTGCTGATCGACGCATATGTTGATGGCCGACCAATGCCGCGTTTCTCCAGTTCTTTAATGAGACCTGCTTCTGTGTATCTCGGAGGCGGCTGGGTCTGCTTGGCCAGCGAATCTATGGACAACAATTCCAAGCCTTCACCTTTGGCGCATTGCGGAAGTATCAGCGTCTCATTCTCCGACTCCGGATCCGCCTTCATCCAGCCGTCAAAAAGTATTCGCGTGCCGATGGCTTCGAAGTTAGGTAGGCGAGGAAGTTCTTCGAGAGAGGCTTTCGCAGCGAGCGAAGGCGATTCAGCAGAATCGTGCCTGGCCGAGCGAGAAGCAGGCGCGGAGCCAGTAGGCTCCGACGCCGGCTCTCGAGGAGAAGCTTCCTCGCCTACCAAAACATTCGCAATCACCTTCGTCTTGGCAATCCTGGCATCCGCCATCTGTGAGGCCACTGCGCGTTGCCAGATCAGACGATAGAGGCGTTTCTGTTCGTCCGTATGTCCAGCGGAATCTTTATTGAAATGTGAAGGGCGGATGGCTTCGTGCGCTTCCTGGGCATTCTTACTCTTGGTCGTATACTTACGGAATTCCAGATAATTCTTGCCGTATTGCTTCTCGACCACTGTGGCGATCTGATCGAGCGCTTGTTGGCCGAGATTGGTCGAATCAGTGCGCATGTAGGTGATGTAGCCTGACTCGTAGAGTTTTTGGGCGATGCCCATGGTGCGAGAAGGGGAAAAACCTAGCCGTGAACTGGCTGCTTGCTGGAGAGTCGAGGTTATGAATGGCGCGCGCGGCGATCTCTTTTGTTCCGATTCCTCTACGTCGACGACCTGCCATTTTTCTTTCTTGGCAGTCTCGATGATGAAGTCCACCTCCTTTTTATCGCGGGGCTCCTTGGAACAGGTCAGTTTGAGATTCTCGCCTTTGGTGGTCTTCCATTCGCCGCTTATGACCCAGAAGTCTTCTGGCTTGAAAGCCCGGATCTCGCGCTCTCGTTCCATGATGATGCGCAGAGCCGGCGATTGGACGCGGCCGGCCGAAAGCCCGTAACGGACCTTCTTCCAGATGAGTCCGGAGAGGTCATAGCCGACGATGCGGTCCAATACACGGCGAGCTTCCTGGGCTTCGCGCAGATGCTGGTCGATCGGCCGTGGATGTTCCAGGGCATCCAGTACCGCTTCCTTGGTGATTTCGTGATAGGTGACTCGCACCATCTTCTTTTTGACGGATGCGCCCAGACGGTCTTTCAGCACCTCGGCGATATGCCAAGCAATAGCCTCGCCTTCACGGTCCGGGTCGGTGGCCAGGATGATCTCCTCGGCTTTGGCTGCTTCGGCCGCGATCTCCTCGATGATAGGCAACTTCTTGGCGACGATCTCGTAATGCGGAATAAAACCGCCTTCGATGTCGACGGCTTTTTTGCTGGATTTGGGCAGGTCGCGGACATGCCCGACCGAAGCCCGAACCACATATCCGGTTCCCAGGTATTTGGAAATGGTTTTCGATTTCGACGGCGACTCGACGATGACTAATTTCATATGTTTGGGTAAGTATTACACAGAAAGGTTTGAAAATGCAAAAAGTTTATGTTGCGCTGGCTGAGGTTACGGCTGAGGATTTGTTAAGGATTTGTTGGGAATTGTTCGCGAGTGCACCTAAGGATTACTTCCAGATCACCCCTTTATGAGATTGTATGATTACGCTTTGGCACATGAGTCGATATTTTGCGTATTTTTCGGTAGCTCGGTAAATCATTTTCTGTATAATTTTTCATTGACAGGAATGTTCTAATTTGTTGTGTAATGAAGAGAAAATATGGCTCAGTAAAGTCGTTGATTAAATCATGCAAATCAATTTGTGTGAATAAAAGTGGCTGCCGGAAATCACTTGGGTGCCGGCCGGCCGCATATTCATATTCAATATTTGGCCGCCAAGCCATTTCCAACCCGCCTGAACCTAACCGACCGAAACTGACGAGACCGAACCTAATTTCTGACCAGACTGATCGTTGGTCCCTCGATCTTTATGAGCCCTTCCAACTCTAATAGTGATAGTTTCTCGTTGAGAGTTTGTACTTTCAGACAGGTCTTATCCAACAGATAATCAGCAGTCGCGTCTTCAAGCATCAGTACTTTCATAATCGACATGGAGACATCATCTTTGGTCACAGCAGAAGGTAAAAAGATTTCGGAACTTTTTTGGCCGATCACCTTTCCATTCATCTGCTCATTCTTTTGCGTAGAACGCGGCACATTGAAGCCTAATTGGATCAATATATCGCGCGAGCTAGATATCAGAGCCGCGCCATTCTTTATGAGCATGTGGGTCCCGTAAGATTGCGGTTCACGGATCTGTCCGGGCACTGCGAAGACATCGCGATTGAAATCCTCTGCATGTTTCGCAGTCATCAAAGACCCAGACCCCTGTCCGGCCTCGATGATGAGAACTGCGTGTGAGAGACCTGCCATCAACCGGTTTCTGGCGGGGAATGCCCAATTACCGGTAGGATATCCTGGTTCCCAGGCTGAGAGGAGTGCGCCGCCGCTCGCGACGATCCTTTTGGCCAGGCCCAAATGCTTCTCCGGATATATCTCATCCCAATCAAGGCTCGAACCGGGAAATCCCACGCAATGCAAACCGGCCTCCAATGCGGCTATGTGCGCGATGCTGTCTATGCCTATAGCTAAACCAGAAACTATGGTGACTGGATATCCTGCCAAGCCGCTAACGAGCCTCCTCACGCATTCCCGTCCATATGAAGTCCATCTGCGCGAACCGACGACGCAGAGATACTTTTGGTCCATCATTGGCGCCGGAAATCGCCCGCGCACAAAGAGCTTCGGCGGTGGAGAACCCATGTTCTTCAGAGTATCCGGATACGCGCTCCTAGGGATCACTCCCATGCTGTCATCATATGATTGTACGCATTCTGCATCCATATCAGTCGATCGTATCACAACGGGTATGAAGAAACGCTCAAAAAAGTCTCAAAATGGGATAAAAAAAGGTTCAAGAAACGATGAAGATTCTAAATTACGGCTCAAACCCGGGAGGTGAAACCTCCCGGAATCTCGTTAGGTTTAACCTCCCGGATTGTGAATTCAAAAGCAATCCCCGCTGTGCTACAATTATTCCACTATGTTAGACATCAAATTCATCAGGGAAAACAAGGATATCGTGGCCATGGCGGCCAAGAAGAAGCACGTCGACTTCAAAGTCGAGGAATTGATCGCCATTGACGACAAAAGGCGCATTTTGCTGGGCAGTGTCGAGAAGCGCAGGGCCGAGCAGAACAGCGCCAATGACGGCATCGCATCGGCCAAGACGCCCGAAGATCGAGCCAAGTTGATCGCGGCTATGAAGGCCGTGAAGACAGAGATGGAAAAAGACGAGGCCAGCCTCAAGGAAGTCATGAAGGATTGGCAGAATCTCATGCTCCGCGTGCCGAACATTCCCGATATGTCTGTGCCGGAAGGCAATTCCGAAGCCGATAATGTGGAGATGAAAACCTGGGGTGACCGGACGAAATTCACCTTTGAACCCAAGGACCATGTGGAGATCATGACAGCCTTGAAAATGGTGGACTTCGAGCGCGGCCAGAAAGTCCACGGCTTTCGCGGGTATTATCTGACTGGCGACGCGGTGAAGCTTTGTTTCGCCATCTGGAATTATGCCTCGGACTTTTTCACCAGTAAGAATTTCAATCTGGTCATGCCGCCGATGATCGTCAGAAAAGTCAATTTCTACGGCACTGGGCATTTACCAGCCGACGTTGACGATTTTTACATGACGCAGGATGGGGATGGTCTTATCGCCACTGCGGAGATCCCGCTCATGGGCTTGCATTCCGATGAAGTTTTGAAACTCGAGGAGCTACCGAAGCGTTATCTGGGTTTCTCCGCCTGTTTCCGCCGCGAAGCTGGGGCGCACAGCAAGGATGTTAAAGGTCTGATACGGGTCAATGAATTCTATAAATTCGAACAATTGATTCTCTGTGAAGCCAGTCACGATCGATCTGTCAAATTCCACGAAGAATTGAATCGCAATACCGAGGAATTCATCGAGACATTGGGAATCCCATATCGGACCGTGAATAATTGCGCCGGAGACCTTGGACGCGGACACGTCAAGATGTATGACATCGAGCTTTGGATCCCCAAGGAGGCGAAATACCGCGAGATCTCTTCAGCTTCCTATTTCCACGACTTCCAAGCCCGCCGTTGCAACATCCGCTACAAGGATGCCGATGGTAAAATGAAATACGTCCATTCACTGAATGCCACCGCCATCCCTACGCCACGTATCCTGGTTTCGCTCATAGAGAATTACCAGCAAGCCGATGGCTCGATAAAGATACCGGACGTGTTGGTTAAGTATTTCGGTAAGGATTCGATTTGCTTATAATACAGCCAATCTCCAATCTTCAATTTCCTATGATCCCTCGTTCACGACTTACTTCACGTCAATCGAAAAGATTCGTCGAGCGGAAGAAGTTGTATCTGACTTTGACTATAGTTTTGGTCGCGATCTGTGTCGGAACTTGCGGTTTTTCGCTGGTCAAGCTCATCAATCTAAATGCCTTCAGCATCCAGATCGTCCAAGTTTCCGGGGCCGGCGATGACATCAAACCGACGCTTGAAGCGGCGGCTTTGGATGCCGTTCAGGGAAATTATCTTGGGATCCTGTCCAAGTCCAGCACTCTCATATATCCGGTGCGAGCCGTCAGAGATTCAGTGCTGAAGTCCTCACCGCGGATCGCCTCGGTTTCTGTCAGTCGCCAAGGGTTGCAGGCATTGATCGTTTCCGTCACCGAGAAAACTCCGGCCGCTCTGGTTTGCGCCAATCTACCTGATTTCGAAGGAAACTCTTTGATGTTCGGAAATTCGAATGATTGTTACTTCGCTGATGATTCGGGGTATATATATGGAGCGGCGCCGTCATTCTCGGGAGACATCTACAATAGATATTATGTTCCAAATCTGACTGATAATGCTTCTTCATCTAGCGTTATCGGAACATTTGCCACTTCGACCGGTCAGTTCAGAGCTTTACAGGGATTGTTCGCGGAACTCAAGGATGCTTCGATCGGGGCGAAGGCTATGCTCATGAAGGCATCCGGTGAATTCGAGCTTTACGTGCGAAACCCTGACCAGGGCGGAGGTGACGCGACGGCTAGCTCATCGGATAGCGATATGGCTGTCATCTATTTCAATGATAGCCATCCGCTTTCCGGACAGTCCTCGAATCTCCTCTCGTTCTGGAAAAATATGAGAGATACTGCTGCCTCAAAGCGAGAGCCGCTGTCATTCGAATATATAGATGTCCGTTACGGTTCCAACGTGTTCTACCGATTGAATAAATAAGATATTGTGTTTATGTGTTATAATACCTTGTGTAACATAAGGAAC
>PMZP01000083.1 GCA_003170325.1 Candidatus Tayloriibacteriota bacterium | reverse complement strand
GGCCGAAATCGGAGAGCTGGCCGTGCGTACAATGAGATTATTGTACTACGGCAATCCTATCTGACAACTACTTCCCCATCGTCAAAATCTCGTCGATCCTTATCTGCTTCACGAACCCTGGCACGTGGCTGACTAGGATCATCGCGCCTTCGTAAGCATCCAGCGCTTTGGCGATGACTGGCAAATGGCGGAAATTTATGTGATTGGTCGGCTCGTCGAGAATCAGCAAGCCGGGTTTTTGCAGGACCAGACGGGCGAAAGCCACCAGGCCTTTCTGACCTTCGGAGAGCGAGCCGATCTTCGTATGGATAGCGTCAGCGCCGATGAGAAAGCTGGCGGCCGTGGCCCGAAGTTCAGTCTCGATGAGACGTCCTTCGACAGAGCGCACTATCTTTTCCAGCGACTGGTAAACCGTGTCATTGAAATCCATCATCGAAAAATCTTGGCGATAATATCCGACGCGGATGCCTTCAGCGATTGTTATATCTCTAGACACAGGAAAGGGATATGTCTCCGAAGGGCCTTTCGGAGGACGCGAAAGCGTCCGAGAACGAGGTGCCGGCTCAGCAGAGCCGGACACCGTGTCCTGAGGTGACACATTCCTTTCCTGTGCTGCGACTATCTTCTCAAGCAACGACGATTTTCCGATCCCATTAGGTCCCGAAATGAGCAAGTGCTGTTTCTTGCGCAACTTGATGCTGCAGCCCACATTCACGGCCTTATGTTTCGTCGGACTTATCATGCTATAAGAATCTATGGAAATCACTTCGCCGACCAGATCCGGCTGGGCCGGAATGACGAACGGCTTGATCGTCTTGTCTTCCTTGCGCACATCCACGATCTCCTCCGAGAGCTCCTCCGCCTTCTCGCGCATCCGCTTGGCCACCAATCTCATCTGGCCGCCTTTGTTGGCGAAGACGCCGGCTTGATACTTCTTGGCCTCGATCTCCTTTTGCAGTCGTGCATTCTCCATATTCTCTTTCTCGATGCGCGCCGAGATCTCCCCCACCACATCCTTGTAGTCGCCGACATACTGCTCCACTTTGCGCGTATGCACGTCCAGGTATAGTACTCCGTGCGTGAATGCATTCAGGAATTCCGCGTCGTGGGAGATGACCAGGCAGGTCTTCCGGTAATCCACCAAGAATTTTGTCAAGTGTTCGATGCCGGCCTTGTCCAGATTGTTAGTCGGCTCGTCGAGGAGCAGGATGTCCGGGTCTTGAATGAGCGCTGATGCCAGTAAGAGCCGCGCCTGTTGTCCACCGGAGAATGTCTTCATCAGGCGGTCCGTGAAAGTGTCGGCTTTTCCGACAGTTTGAAGAAGCGGCGCGGAAGACTTCCCCACCCCCCGCTCCAATCCGCGGCCTATCTTCAAGTTCACCGCTTCCAAGACTGCCTTGATCCGCGGTTCCAAGTCATAGACTTTCGGCCTTCCGCCACTCTCCAGTGCTTTGGCAAAGAATTCCCTAACCGTCAACTCCAAGTCCGGCCTCGGAATTACCTGGCGAGCCGTGGCGATAGTGGCACCATTCGCAATATAGATCTCGCCAGCTTCGGGACGATATACCCCGACTTCGCCATCCGTCGCACTCTTGCCGCTATCCCCCGCTTTGCTTCCAGTCGCCTCGTCCACACCCAAGATCAACCCAAAGATCGTCGTCTTGCCCGCCCCATTCTGGCCCATCAGAGTGATCTTCGTGCCGCGCCTGACAGTGAAGCTAGCTTCCTCCAATATCGGCTTATTGTGTCCGTACTCAAAAGACACGCTCTCGAAGCGGATGATAGTCTCGCCGGCAAATTCATTCTTGGCATATTTCGACGGTTTGGCGGGTCTGGCAGGTTTTGAGGCAGAATTCGACATGAATGTACACAATACGTCATTTTTTGCGCTCTGGCTAGTTTGTTTGGCGTTGATTTAAGATCAGCCCGGTGGTAGTGTAGCCACAGTAGGAAGTTCACACGAAAGCTAAATATTATGTATAAAGAACCATCTTTGATGACTCCCGCCGAACTTATCCAGCACTACGAAGATGACATCAACTACGACGCCCATGGCCTCATAATTAGAATGTGTAGGTCAGACGCCTGTAAGGAGATGTGCAAGCGGGGAAAGTCCGTCTTGGGCGCGATTGCTGACCACCTCACCAAGGTAAATCACAATCCTGAAAGCGACATTGGTTATGCCTGGAGTTGGGCTTTAGGTGCTATAAGCAACGCTATTAGAGTAAAGGACACCCCGCTCAAATATCGCGATATCTCTGCTTGGATCGCCTGGGCGCGCAAGCACCAAGAGACTGTGCCCGCCAATGTGTCAGATACTTCATCTGGATCCGCCGTTGTTACCTCCTGATTGACACACCCTCGACCGGCACAAATGTCTGAATCCGCACGATCCCCCGAGATTCGTGCGGACTTTTTTGTACCTGAATAAAGAAAGGTTGCGTAATTGGCGGTATAAATCACTTCACGAATTCATCATCGGCTGTCAGCCGGTTCCGGACGATCGTGTCGCTCTCGATCTCTCCGTCCATGAGCCGGATGATGCGCTCGGCATGATCGGCCGTCGATGTTTCGTGAGTTATGAGAACAATAGTCTTGCCGTGCTCGTCATTCAAGCGCTGGATTATGGACATAACGTTCTTGCCGGATTTGGAATCGAGGTTTCCGGTCGGTTCGTCGGCGAAGATGACCTCCGGATCAGTGACCAGCGCCCGGGCGATAGCCACGCGTTGCCTCTCGCCACCCGACAATTCGGCTTGGCCATGATGCATACGATTCCCCAAACCGACCGATTCGACGGCCTTTCGCGCCCGCGATTCCCATTCATGCTCCGGGATCTTCGAATAGTACAGAGGTAATTTGACGTTTTCCAAAACGGAAGTGCGCGATAGTAGGTTGAAAGACTGGAATACGAAGCCGATCTCGCGATTGCGCAAGTCCGCCAATTCATTCTGGGTGAAAGTCTTCACGCTCTTGCCATTCAGATGATATGACCCGGAAGTCGGCTCGTCCAGAAGCCCCAGCAAATGAAGCAAGGTCGACTTGCCGCTACCCGATGGCCCCATGATGGCCAGGAATTCCCCCTTGCGCACATTGAAAGTCACCTTGTCGAGTGCCACCGTCGGCGTCTCCCCTCCCTCTTGGTAGGATTTGCGCAGGTTCTTCACTTCGATGATGTTAGGCGCGATGGTCATGAATGATTGGAGATTGGAGATTAAAAACTGAAAATTTAAGATCGAAGATTATCTCGGCAGCAGGGCTTTGATGCCATCCGCATATAGAGTGTACGCCCGTACAAACGAATCGTCCACGTGAGCATAGAGGATTCCTTCGCCTTTTCCAGTTTCGATGAATTGGCTGGCAAAGGTGATCGTCTTCGCCTCGGTATCTCGGACCAATGGTTCTGGCGACACCCAATCGATCTTGCCGCGCTCATAATCATATATGAACAAGCCAACCGAGAACATCCCGTATTTGATCTCTTTTCCGACTCTCTTGTTCGCTTCGCGACCATTCATGATGCCCAGCAATTTATTCTCACCGACATCGATGAAAGTTTTCGGCAGGAGCGGCCCAGGAGAAGCATGTCCGCCGATCCAGGGCATGTCATGTTCTTTCGGATGAAAGACTGTCTCGCCGAATTTCCATGGTTCTCCCATATCTTCGGATACAGCGATGCGAACAGTTGAATAAGTGAAATCGATTTCCTTTTTGCTAGATTCAAAAAGATTCAATCTGACTCCTTGGCTATTGATCGGCGCTATCGACACTTCTTTGGCGCCTTCGTACGTCGTTGGATCAGCCGTGAGTACCGGCATAGTCATCTTGAGCGACATAAGATCTTTGCCCGCGGCATGACCAAGATGTACCAAAGTATGTTTCTTCACCTTATCAAGAAATGGCAAAGTAAAATATATATGCATCAATCCGGAATCTTCGACAAATATATCCGGATCCTCAAAACCGATAAAATCAAGACCGCCGTCGGACAAATTTCGTATTATTTCATCAGTACCGGCGATTTCGACCCTTTTCCCAATCACAAAACTTTCAAGAGATTCACCGTTGATATGATGGATTTCGCTCCGATCCACATAACCGCTCTTTGTCACGTCTCCTTCCCTACTGACGATGCATCGGACGATGCCTCTTTTGTATGAAGCTGTCGGGTCCAAAGCGATCGCCATGACATGCTTGAAAGCGCCGCCGTTTTCGACTGCTTTACCGGGATGCTGTGTGAAGGCTTCAGACATGATTAAAATGAATATTGTGAGGAGTCTTTCTGCCCCGCTTCTCAATAATTCCAAACTCCAATTCTCCGTTCGCATAAGCAACTATTATCAATCTTATCACCGCCGAAAGTGGCACACCTTGGCTCTTGGCGCGTTTCATGGCTCGCTCTTTGAGTTTATTGTCTAAATTGACTATTACGGCTGATATCATACATATAT
>PMZP01000023.1 GCA_003170325.1 Candidatus Tayloriibacteriota bacterium | reverse complement strand
ACCTATGCTAAGCTTCTTACATCAATGAAGTCACTCCTTCCCTACGTTCAGATCATTCTGTCTGTTCTTCTGGTCGCGGCCATTCTCTTGCAAAGAACGGGCGCGCAGGTTGGCGGCGCTTTCGGAGGAAGCGATAATTTCAGCTCGGCCTTCCACACCCGCCGCGGAATGGAAAAGGGACTGTTCACAGTTACTATAATCATTGCCGTACTATTCGCCGTTTCTGCTTTGCTTAACCTCATCTAATATATTCAAATAAATTCGAGTTTAGAATATGTTTAGGATTTAGGATTTCGATATTCGAATTTCTCTAAAGTGACCGATCTACAACCTCAAAAAGAATTCCGCCTAAAAAGCGGTCCCACCATATTGAACTACATAAAGCGCTTCTCCGCCACCGAGAAGGCGATTTTCGGCCTTCTCATCATCATCGCCGCCGTTACTGCCGTCGCCATGGCCGTCAATGTCAACTCATATTTCATGACCGAGATCCCCGGCAATGACGGCCATTTGACTGAAGGGGTCGTCGGCCTGCCGCACACCGTGAATCCGATCCTGGCCGTGACCGACGTCGACCGGGACTTGACCGCCCTTATCTATTCCGGCCTAACCACATACAAGAATGGTGCGTTCATTCCCGACCTAGCGGCTTCATCAAGCATATCACGCAATGGATTGACTTATACGTTCACTCTCAAAGACGGCCTCCGTTTCCAAGACGACACGCCGCTCACATCCGCGGATGTGGCATATACGATCCAAATGATCCAGGACCCGGCTCTGAAGAGCCCTCTCCGGGCCGACTGGAAAGACGTGACCGTAAAGATAGTCTCGCCGACTATCATTCAATTCACTTTGAAGCAGCCTTACAGCCCCTTCATTTCCAACACAGCCGTCGGCATCATCCCCAAACATATCTGGGGCCCCTTGAACAACGACCAGTTCGCCTTGAGCCAGTATAATATCGAACCGATCGGTTCCGGCCCTTACAAAGAGAGCTCCATTGGAAAGACCGGCGGCGGCATACCGAGCTCGTATACCGTCTCGACTTGGAGCGGATATTATGACGCGAAACCACATATCCAATCCATCACTTTCAAATTCTACGCGGATGAAGAAAAGGCTTTGACCGCTCTCGATAACGGTTCGATAGACAGCCTTCCCTCGATTTCGGCCTCTGACGCTTCCAAATTGGCCTCCGATACCGCGCAAGCTTACAAGATCATCTCCGCCCCTCTACCTCGCGTCTTTGCCGTTTTCTTCAACCAGAGCCAAGCGCCGGTCCTAGCCGACCAGAACGTGCGGATAGCCTTGAATATGGTGGTGGATCGCAAGACCATCATCCAAACGGCCTTGAATGGATATGGGCAATCCATATACGGACCCTTACCGTTCGACACCGGCGGAAACTCGGGAGCCTCGTCATCAGCCAGTCGATCATTGGCGGCCGCTCGAAATCTCCTAGAAAAGAACGGCTGGAAAAGAGACCCGCTGACGGGCATTTATGGATTAGCAAAGAAGGGCTCGAAAACCATCCAAACCCTGTCATTCGATATTTTCACCGCCGACACTCCCGACCTCAAGCAGACTGCCGAGCTCACGAAGAATTCGTGGAATGCTTTGGGAGCACAAGTCGATGTCAAAGTATTCGAACCGTCCGATCTGTACCAGAATGTCATCAGCACCAGAAAATACGATGCTCTCTTGTTTGGAGAGTTCATCGGATCGGATCGCGATCTTTTCGCCTTTTGGCATTCGTCGGAGCGCAATTCACCAGGGCTTAATGTGGCGCTCTATGCCAACAGCAAAGCCGACAAGCTGTTGGAAAGCATCCGCAACACCGCCCTTGACTCCGCGCGAGAGGATGAATACTCCGCGTTCGCCCAACTGATCTCTGCCGACATGCCGGCCGTCTTCCTCTACATGCCGGATTTCATCTACGCCGTACCCAAGTCACTACGCGGTGTCGATCTCCGCACAATAACCATCCCGTCGGACCGATTCAATTCCATCGCGAATTGGTATGACACCACGGATAAAGTCTGGAAAATTTTCGCGTACTAATTTTCGCGTACTAATTAATAACAAAAATGAACAACAATAAACCAAATCCCCAATTTAACGGAAACAACAGCCAAGGAAGCTCCGGCGGCGCGCCTCGGCCGCGATTCCAATTCCGCCCTCGGCCAGGACAGCCTCAAAACAATACCCGAGTCTTGCGCAATGATTCGCCGGCAATAAACCGACCTCAATCGCCATCCGTAGCGACAAATCTCCAACCTTCAATCAATAATTTTCAACCTACCGGAAACGGCCACCGTATCGTCCTCGGCAAAGGCGCGCGCAAGCAGTTCGAGGCCCGGCCTGCCGGAAGATTCCAGACCAGAACGCCCGGCCGCTACGATTCTCCTCCTCCTGCCGGCAAATTCCCCGAGAGACCGTCGACAGTCGGCGCCCGGATCGAGCCTCGCCATGCCACCCACGTGGCCGGAGCCCGCATGGACGTCTTCCGTAAGGAGAATCGTCCAATGAAGCGCGGCAGGCCCGCTCCGACCCGCATGACGGCCGTGGCCAATGCAAAGGACGGAGACGTCATCCCGCCTTTGGCGGCAGATTCGATCCGTATCATCCCTCTAGGCGGCGTCGAAGAGATCGGACGCAATATGACCGCCATCGAATTCGGCGACGATATCATCATCATCGATATGGGATTCCAATTCAGGGACGAGAATACTCCGGGCATCGATTACATTCTGCCTAACACCAAATATCTCGAGGAGAGACAGCGCAAGATCCGCGCCACCATCATCACCCACGGCCACCTTGACCACACTGGCGGCATCCCATATATCATGCCCCGCATCGGCAATCCGCCCATTTACACACGTCTTTTGACTTCAGTGCTCATCCAGAAGCGTCAGGAGGAGTTTCCGCATCTGCCCAAGCTCAACATGACTCTGGTCGAACAGAATCAGACCGTCACCATCGGTAAGCTCAAAGTCAAATTCTTTTCGGTGACGCACACCATCCCCGACGCCATGGGAGTGATCATAGAGACACCTTACGGCTCGATCGTCCACACTGGCGACCTTAAAATGGATCACATGGACGGTATAGCTACCGAAGCAGAGAATGCAGAATATGACCGCGCTTTCAAGAATGAGAAAGTCCTCATGCTCATGGCCGATTCCACCAACGTGGAGATCCCCGGATTCTCCATTCCAGAGAAGATCGTCCACAAGAATCTGGAAGAATACATCAAAAACTCTACCGGGCGCTTGATCATCGCCACCTTCTCTTCCCTGCTCGAACGACTTTTGAAAATGACCGAATTCGCCGAAAAATACGGCAAGAAAGTGGTCATCGAAGGCCGTAGTTTGAAGTCCAATATCGAGATCTGCAAGCATCTCGGCCTTTTGAAGGTCAAGAACGGCACCATCATCTCCAGCGACGATATGGACAATTACCCGCCAGATCGGATCGTCATCTTGGCCACCGGCGCCCAAGGAGATGAATTCGCGGCACTCATGCGTATCTCCAACAAGACCCACACCAAGATCCGCTTGAACAATCGCGACACGGTCATCCTCTCTTCTTCTGTCATTCCCGGAAATGAGCGCGCCGTTCAGAAGCTCAAAGACAATCTCTCCCGTCAAGGCGCTCGCATCATCCACTACCGCACCGCCGAAGTCCACTCGACCGGCCACGCCTATCGCGACGAGACTCTCTGGATCCACCGCAAGATCCGTCCGAAATTCTTCATGCCCTGCCATGGATATCACTACATGCTCCGCGTCCACGCCGA
>PMZP01000078.1 GCA_003170325.1 Candidatus Tayloriibacteriota bacterium | reverse complement strand
ACCGGCTTTATGAGCTTCGGCAATACCCTTTTCGGTCAAGTCGACGTCGGTCCAGCCGCAAAATCTCTTCTCGGCGTTATAGATGCTCTGACCGTGGCGGATCAATACTAGCTTCTTGTTCATATATTTATTGAGATTGTATAGCTGTCCTTTTAATCAAAATCCCTCCTATGTACCTCACCAGAAGAATCGACCCGCTGGCCAGGAATGCTCCCAAAGCCCAGCCGGCAATGACATCAGATGCCCAATGCACATTCAAGACCAGCCGGGAAAGACCGATGGCGATAATCGCGAGCACGCAAATGACTAGGAATAGTTCCCTTTTCACCCATGACTTGATCTTCGGCGCGAACAGATAGGCTAAGACAACGAAGAAAGCGGCGGCCATTCCGGCATGGCCCGAAGGAAAGCTCGGATCGATAGTGGCCGATTTTATAATATTGACGTGGTTAAGGATGTCCAATGTTGGATAATCCGGCCTTAGCCTCATGAAGAATTCTTTCATGACTCCCAGCACTCCGGCCGTCGAAGCTATCGACAGTGTCATGATAGCTGCGCTCCGCCATTTCTTCTTCCAAACCAGCCAAAGAGCCAGAAGGACGCCCAGACCGGTGGTCACGGCCGTTCCACCGATAGTCGTCACCCAATAGGCTAGATGTACGAGAGATGCCGGTAAAAGAACAAGCCGGGTGTTTGGATCGACGACGTGGGAGCTCACCCAAGTGTCAAGATTGATCATGAATGGATGGGCCGAAGCGGCGTCTTGGAGCATGAAGGCTAGAATGAGAAGCGCCAGCAGGTTCAATATGAGCGTGAAGAGCTCATAGCGGCGGAATATGTGGAAATGAGTATTTATGAACCGGTATCCCCAGACGATTATCAAACCACTGACGATAGCCACTAGGACGAAACGGCCGATGTAGGCGACGATGACATGGTATCCGAATCCGAAGATGTAGCCTATAAAAATCGAGCTCACAGCCCAGGAGACGCCTCCGATCAGATTGAAGATCCAGAATTTCCCCGCTGGCGTATGACCAGCGCCAACCAAGAATGGCATGAGAGCCCGCGTGGCTGGAGTGAAGCGTCCTATGACCATGGCTTTGCCGGTATGGTTGGCCAAAAGCCGGCGGGCTTTTTCTATCTGCGAATCAGTAACGAAGAAATATGGACGGAAACGATCGATGAATGTCATGCCGTATCTCCGGCCCAACTGGTACCCGATATAATCTCCAAGGATAGCGCCGAGCACAGATATGACGATCACCCAGAAAAGATCCAGTGTCCCGATCTTGGCCAAGAATCCTGCGATGATGATGGTGACATGCCCGGGAACCGCCATTCCTAGCACCGGAACACCCTCAAGTAGCGTAAATATGAACAGGATAGCATATCCGCCTTGACCGATAATGACTACTAAATTTGAGGCTAAAGCTGAAAACTGATGTGCGTACGGCATAGATTGCGCTATTATAGCGGCAAGCGAGGATTTATGGAAGCTTGTTTCCATAAAATCCGAGCGCAGCCGATATATGAGCTTGCGAATATAGCACGGCATGATAGACTATTTACACTTCACTTTATCAATTAATCCTTCAAAAACCTATGTCTACACCCACAATTTCTATCTACTCGACGCCGACCTGCGTCTACTGCAATATGGCCAAAACTTTCTTCAAGGCCAATAACATCGCCTACACCGAATACAACGTAGCTTCAGATCTGGCCAAGCGCAAAGAGATGATCGACAAGACCGGACAGATGGGCGTGCCAGTGATCGATGCCAAGGGCGAGGTCATCGTCGGATTCGACGAACCGAAGCTCAAGTCGGTGCTGGGTATAAAATAAACTCTCACAATGTGCATCCGGTTATTTACCGGTTTTTTTGTGCGGGTTGTGGTACGAAGTTGGAACCTTTATAGTTTGTAATATGGCCTAAAGCCGATCAATCCAAATTTTTTCTTGTAATCTATAGTCTATGTGCTAGACTATAGACACAAACGGCTTCGGCCCTCCCCGAAAGGGGTATAAACTAGAAAGACTCAGGCGAGCAATTGCTTGAGTTTTTCTTTTATCTCATCGAAGTCCTTCTTGGCCATATCTCCAATCTTATATTGCAACCTTTTGCAATCAATCAGACGGATTTGGGAAAGAATAGCTGTACTTATCTCTAAACCAAGAGAAAATGAGTAATAATATTTTCCTTTCTTCTGATTCTTTGTAAGTGGTATGCACCAGAGGACTTCGTTATTAAATTTTTTTAGAACAATTACTGGACGTAGAAATGTATCGCCGCGCCCATCCTGTTCAAAACCAATATTCATACCAACTGAAGCGAACCAGACTTCCCTCTCATGAAAAAACGCACGAACTTTGTTTTCATGCAGATCACTTTTTTGAATATGCCATTCTTTGAAGTCTTTATTCATGTTCGTCTAGTTTCATTGGCGGAAAGTATAACATAAAAGAAAAACGGTTAGCACAGAATTTTGTGTTTGCATTATAAAGTTCAAATCAGTTGTTCCTGATCTGCATCTCGGACTGTATGGTGGTAGACGGTGTCGGGGTTGCTTGGCGAACACTCAAGCAGTGCCGCAACGGATCGGCGTAGGAATTATCTTTGGCAAATCCTCTGCTTACCAAATATGATCTGGCGGAGTATCTATTTGCACTCTCGAAATTTTCCACATGTTAGGCTCTTTCACTGCAATAACTTCCATTTGCCCTACCACGCCTCCCTTGAGATTAACTTCTGTTTGGTATTTAAATTGTTCGGACCCAGAATAAGGACCTGAGGTCATATAAAAACCATCATAGTAGTGAAAATCAGGACTTTGGCTCAAGTAATCACTTAATGTAGTCTTTAGACTATTATCACTAAGCTGTGAGATGGTCATTGATTTATCAGTAAGTTCGTAAGCTTTAGTGGTACTACCCTGAACAATATTACCGATGAATTTGTCAACCAGGCTCATTATTTGAACCTTGTCTTCGCCACTGAGAAATCTTTGCCTAATCTGGTGAATCTGATATGAACGGTAGCTCCAAACGCAGATGATTATAATAATAACTATTGAAACCACAACTAATATAATTTTGTTAGTGGGATTTTTCATGTCAACAATAATACAATAAATACTAATTATTATCCAATGAATGAAACGGCATCGCCCTTAAT
>PMZP01000079.1 GCA_003170325.1 Candidatus Tayloriibacteriota bacterium | reverse complement strand
GAGGGTACAATATATATAGAGGAGGCGTGCTCATAGGCACATCTCTGACCAATTCCTACTCAAATACAGGACTCAATCCTTCAACTGCTTATACCTATGCTGTTGCGGCCTACGACAAGGCCTCACCGGTTAATACCTCCGCGCAATCGACGAGCGTGAGCGCGACGACACAGGCGCAACAGAACGGTTCGACGATAACCCTGACCAGCGCACAAGCAGCCGACGCCACCCAAGTCCAGAGCGTCATCAACGGCGCGGCTGGCGGCTCGACCATCATGATCCCGAACGGTTCATACACATGGGGTTCTCAAGTGACGATCAATGGCAAGACCATACGTCTGCTTGGTGCCGCGAAGGGAGGCGTGACGATCGCTAATAACACGAATTGCGTCGGCGGCGTTATCTCGATAAATGAATCGACTTCCGGTAGCGTCGAGGTGGCCAATCTCAATTTCGTTCCAGGTACGATCAATCCGACATCCGGGTGCGGCAACCAGTACCATATTCGAGTAAGCGCCGTTTCAGGCGGCAAGCCGGTCTTGGTTCACGACAACTCCTTCCTTACGGGATACTGGAACGCGATCATGTGGGCGACTAGCGGCGGAGTCATTTGGAATAACACATTCCATGACCAAGGCCAGGGCCTAAGCGGCGTGGAATTCGTCGATCGTTCAGGGATACATCCTTGGAATGCGCCTTCAACTCTCGGGATGCTCGATACGAACGGCGTACAGAATACTTATGTCGAAGACAACACCTTCACTGACATCTTCCAAGCGGCCACCAACAACGACGACAACAGTCGCGTCGTATATCGTCACAACATGTTCATAAATAGCCCACTTGGCAGTCATGGCCAAGAAACAAGCACCTGGGGGGCGCGCCAGTTCGAGATGTATAACAACACGCTCAAGTTCACGACCTCCGGGGTGTCGTCAACGGGTCTCTCATATCCTCTCAATGTCAACTTCGGATATCTTATCAGAGGCGGTACGGGCGTTATCTTTAACAACGCCATGGACAACATATCATCGCAAGCTTATGGAACAAAGCTTCTCATCTCGCTGAATGTGTTCAGCATCAACAGGATTGATCAAATACCTTGTCAGACGAATTACCCGGCCGCCCGCCAAGTGGGCCAGGGCTGGATCGGAACGGGCGGTTATGCCTATGGCAATAACGGCGGGATGTCTCCTCCGCAATCTGCGCCGACCAATAGTGTCATCGTAGCCGATGGTAATGGAAACACCACTGACCCGATATATATCTGGGGCAATACCGGGTCGGGCACTACGGGCTCTAACTTCGTAGGTGTCAACCAGTACGCGCCCGATGACTGCGGAAACGGACAACTCGTAAGCAAATACGTCCAAGCCGGTCGTGATTATGTGCTCGGACAGAAGCCCGGGTACTCGCCTTACACATATCCTCATCCTTTGCGCACAACTTCCTCTTCCGGCGTTGGTACGACGAACATCGACGGCGGGACCGGAGGCGGCACGACTAATCCCACCACCTTCACAATCACCGCCTCCGCCGCCTCCAACGGCACCATCTCTCCTTCAGGTTCAGTCAGCGTGAATTCCGGCGCGAATCAGATATTCAACTTCGCGCCCGCTTCCGGCTATCAGGTTTATAGCGTGACCGTTGATGGAGTGACCACGGTATCGTCCGCATTAACTTCCTACACCTTCTCGGGCGTCACCGGCAATCATACGATCTCGGTCGCGTTCCAAGCTGTTTCTGGCGGCGGCACATCCGGCAACTCCTACACCACCAGCTTCACTTCGAGCGAGAATCCCATCTCCGAGGGAAGTAAGTGGATAAACGGTGGGACGACAGGAACCGACTGGGGTAATGTGGCGACCACACCTGGACTTGTTTACGGCCCGTCCCTCAAGACCCAATACGCCGATCCTACAGCCGTTCTCACCGGTACTTGGGGTCCGACTCAAACCGCTCAAGCAACCGTGAAGACGAGCGGTGTCTCAACCAGTTGCTGCCATGAAGTAGAGCTCCGTTTGCGTACCACCATCACCGCTCATTCTATTACTGGATATGAGATTAACTGCAATGTTGACGGCGGAAACTATGTTCAGATCGTCCGCTGGAATGGTCCAGTGAACAACTTCACAATCTTGGATTCGCGCGCTTACGGATGCGCCAATGGCGACGTTCTCAAAGCCACTGCAAGCGGCAGTACTATCACTGTCTACAAGAATGGCACGCAACTTTATTCTGTGACGGATAGCACCTATACCAACGGCAGTCCCGGCGTAGGCTTCTACGACAACGGCGACACCAACTGGACCAGCTTTGGATTATCCAGCTTCACGGCTAGTAGTAACTAGTGGGAGTTCATCACTCTTAGAGCAAATGGGGTGAAATATGAAGAGAGATTTTTACGGGATACATGCAATCTTGGATTTGAACTCGCCATGTCATGGATAAGATCTGATAAAATCTTTATTTCGATAGCCCGCGTATTCATATCCGGCAGAGAGATTATCTCTTTGAGAATCTTTAGAGCTCTTTCATAGCACGAGCTCATTTCGGTCTGGTTATTATGTTCCCGTGCCGACATGATCCTAGTGGCTTCAGAACCGAGATTTGCCATGAAAAAAGCAGACGTTCTTTTGGCGTTCATGCTATTTTTGAGTTTACGATCTTTTTCATTTTGTCTCTGATCGCTGCGTCCTGGACTTCCATGTCGAAGTTGTTTGCATGAGGACGGATATTGATAAGAGAGACATATTCGATCCACGATTCCCTCGGTTTATCGAAAAGAATATTGAACCCCCAAATGTCACTCTGACTGGATCCATTGTTTATCAATATATTGTTAGAATCGATATGATATTCTCCGCCGAAAGCGACGATCTCCTTGCCGATATCGACCACGCCTTTGATCATCGATATATAAAATGTCTTAGCAAGCTCACGTAGCTCGTCGACAGTCACCGTGTCAGTTACGATTTTGATTTCCATTTCAGTAAAACTATCTTAGCACGACAAACAATGAAGTCTAAATCTCCCTCGGCTTGTAATCAGCTGCCGCGCGGTGGAGCCACCATTCGATCTGGTCTAACGTGAGCAATCCTTCTTGTGAGCCGACGAATTGGGCCACGGACATGGGATTGACCGGAGCCCAAGTCAGGGATTCTAGAGGCGATTTTCCCATGGCCAAGGCGGAAACGAACGTCGAAGCCCAAGCGTCGCCGCAACCGGTCCGTTCGAATGCCGGACGAGGGTCGGGGTATGTCGGCATATGATAGTAATGGTCGCCATCGAATAAGTAGGAGCCGTTAATGCTGTCCGTTATCGCCACCAGCTTTGGTCCGCGGTTGGCGAGACCTTTAAGAAGGAACTTGATATCAGCGCCATGATTAGCACTAGTCTCATTCATGGACACTGGTTGCTTCGCATTTGTCTCTGTTTGCTTGCCAAGCTTTGCATCTGTTTCCGGTTGTCTGCCAATCACTGCGATTTCTCCTAGCTTCAAGCTCCTAGCTCCAAGCCCCAACAATCTCCGCGCTTCCTCAAGATTCACCACCAATAGATCGGTGCGAGCGTAGATCCGCTTCAATGCTTCAAGACCGAGCTTCATCTGGAATGTGCCCGGTTGGAAGCAGACCTTCACTTTCGGGTTCGCTTCCAGGTAGTCCGCCAATTCGGAGTGGTAAGGAAAAGTATTGGCGGCCAGGGAAGTCAGGTACATCCACTTCGGCGGGATGCCGTTCACGTTATAATGGCTATGACTGCTCCAGGAATGGAATGATGACGGCAGTCGGTAATCGAACTCGGTATGATTGACCAGAATGGTCCGGTCCACGTCGTACCAGAGCACGAAGTGATAATTGGTGGGCTTGTTTTTCTGAACCTTGATGAAGGTAGTGACGACTTTGTTCTTTTGTAATTCGGCCAGACACTCTCTGCCGTTCTGATCGTCACCGATATTTGAGACCAGAGCCGACCGGAGTCCGAGCCGAGCGGCGGCCACGGCCGCGTTGGCCGCATTGCCGACCGCCTTCACGACCTTGACGTATTCAAAGGGGATCTTGTCGCCGAATCTCAGGCAAAGCTCGCAGTCCTCGGTATTCAGTTTGCAACTCACATGGGCATCTTTGAGACGGATGAAAGCGTCTGTTGTGATATCGCCGACGGCTAGAACGTCTATTTGTTTACGGAGCATGTGGATATTATAACATCTTTCGTATATCCATCTATGGTAGTATTGTATTAAGCATGAAAACCCTGCGAGAACACATTTCTGAAGCCGTGACCAGCCGAAAAGCCATCGGTCATTTCAACATATGTACCATGGACGGCGTTTGGGCTGTTGTGGATGCCGCAAAGGAACTGAAAGTCCCGGTCATCATCGGCGTCTCCGAAGGCGAGCGTGATTATGTCGGCTTGAATGAGATCGCGGCTGTCGTGAGAACCATCCGCGAAGAAAGAGGCCAAGAAGTTTTCCTCAACGCCGACCACACCTATTCATTCGAGCGCGTCAAAGAAGCCATCGACGCGGGATACGATTCGGTCATCTTTGACGGCGCCAAGTTGTCACTTGAAGAGAATATCAAGATTACCAAACAATGCGTGGAGTATGCGAAAGAACATGCAGCCAGGAGCCGGGAGCTAGGAACAACTCCAAGCTCCACTGCGATTCCCAGCTCCCTGCCTATCATAGAAGGCGAGCTCGGATTCATCGGCACGTCATCAAAGGTGCTCGACGACATTCCCGAAGGCGCGGCGGTCGGCGAAGCCATGATGACCAAACCGGAAGAGGCGGCCAGATTCGTGGCCGAATCGGGCGTGGACATGCTGGCTCCGGCAGTCGGGAATATCCACGGCATCATCCGCGGCGGCGATCCTGCATTGAATGCGAAGCGCGTCAAAGAGATAAGCGGAGCCGTCAAAATCCCGCTCGTTTTGCATGGAGCTTCCGGCAATTCGGCTAGCGATATAAGGAAGTGTATCGAAGCCGGCGTGGCCATAGTTCATGTCAATACCGAACTTCGTGTCGCTTTTAGGAGCGGCCTCGTCAAGTCTTTGCAAGAGAATCCTGAAGAGATAGCCGCCTATAAGTACCTGAAACCGGCCAAATTAGCCATGCAGAAGATTGTAGAGGAAAAATTGCGAATTATTTCAAACCGTGTATAATGGCTCCTATGTTGTCATTGGCCATAGAAAAGCGAGATATGAAGCGTAAACCCGATGCTTTGCGCAAAGCCGGAATGATCCCGGCGGTTTTTTATGGGCCAAAGGAGACCACCACGCCTGTTGTAGTTTCGGCGCCTGAATTCAAGAAAATCTGGAAGAAGGCCGGCGAATCCTCCGTCATCATCTTGAAGGACGCCTCCGGAAATGAGCATGAAGCGCTCATCCACGAGATCGACGTCCATCCTCTTACCGGCGAGCCGCGCCATGCCGATTTCTATGTCATCGAGAAGGGCAAGAAGGTCAAGGTAGCAGTTCCTCTCGTATTCGAGGGCGTCTCTCCGGCTGTCAAGGACAAGGCAGGCATTCTAGTCAAAGTCCGTCGCGAGATCGAGATCGAAGCCGCTCCTCGCGATCTGCCTCACGACCTCAAGGTCGACATCTCCAAGCTTGTCGAATTGACCGATGTCATTCTGGCCAAGAGCCTGGCTCTGCCTGCCGGCGTGGAACTGAAGATCAGTCCCGATGAAGTCGTAGCCTCCATCTCCGAAGCCAAGGAAGAAGTCGAGGAAGCTCCGGCCGCCATCGACATGTCGACTATCGAAGTCGAAGCCAAGGGCAAGGAAGTCAAGGAAGGCGAAGCGGGCACCGCGGCGGCTTCCGGTGATGCGGGTGCGGCAGGCAAATCTGGCGATAATGGCGAAAAGAAATCCGGCGGCGATGCCAAGAAGGGCTCTGATGGGAAGAAATAAAACGGTATTTCTAGAGCATTTTCATCTTCGTAAAATTTCCTGCAACATTTGCTGAGTGATTCTATGCTTAATTAGTTCTTGTCTGCGGATTTGCTTGTGGTCTTGGTTGAAATAATAAAGCGAATCTATGGAATGGTATCCGTTCGGATACAACTTGTGGAGAGCTTCCCAGAAGCCTCCCTTTTTGTTTATGAGGGCCTTTGATATGCGACTGATCGTGGTGGAGCTCATCCCAGTAATGTCTGTTATAGCCTCATAAGGAGCTCCGGCATAGATTAAAGTTACAACTTGCAACCTTTTGACTATCTGGCCGATCTCTTTTTCTGTGAGAAGATCATCAAGAAAAAGCCTAAGCTTGTCGGGTGTCCGAAAAGAGCAGATAACATTGATGAGCCTTTGATTTTCAAAGGTGTTCCAGTTGATAGGCATGATTAGCGCGAATTTTACTCCCATTTCCAAATAATTACAAAAGACGACATACAGTTAATTTGAAGCTTGGAGCGTTTGGGTTTTGAGCGTCTTATGGATATTCCTGGGTGTAGGCATGTCCGATAGCACGCACTTTAGTTAGCTAAAGTCAGGTGGTAATTTTTTAATCCAATTTTTGGAGGCTCCGACTTTAGTCAACTAAAGTGCTTGCAAACTTCGACACCCGCTCTCGACTTTGTACTACCGCTTCTCGAGTGTGGATAGTTGCG
>PMZP01000007.1 GCA_003170325.1 Candidatus Tayloriibacteriota bacterium | reverse complement strand
CCTATGAGTTGATAAGGCGATCATGCTTGAATTTCATTATGCTTATAAGGAAAGGACGACGACGTTCATCCCGCATGATCCGCTAGATATGGTACGTTCTCACTGAGAAAACGGGTGCATCGCCAGGAATCCGCAAATGCCGTCCTTGGCACAATAATGCAGCCATGGCGCTCAATGGTTGCTTGTAATGTGTAACGACCACCGAACGTCAACGTTTTAATAGGTTATCAGAATCCTGCTCATCGTGGCCATTATCATCATCTTAGTCAGAGTGATCAGAGGACAGAAAGTGCTTTAGAATTTCGAACCAATAATTCGCACGACTTTATTATTGTCGTCCACCTCGACCGTATTGGTCGCCTGCACACCATATTCTTCTGAACGCCTCTCTTCAACGTGAGTCTTTCCACCGGCATCTCCCGTAGACTCCGTAAAGCCCGACGCCTGAAAACGCCTCTCTGTCTCGATAGCACCGGCGTCGTACTGTGCATGCTTAATGATCTGTTCAGGGACGCCCGCAGTTTTGGCTAGGCCTTTGCTTGCCTCTATGACGTTGTCGTACTCTCCTACGATGTTCACTGTTCCGGTCAAGTCATCGACCTTAACATATCGTTGTGCCAAAAAATTCCGCCCGTCCTTGGATTTTGACACATACTCCACTCCCCACGTTGTGTTATTTTCTCTGAACAATACTTCAAACATACCAGGAGCCTCTATGGGCTTTCCGGCCGATTGATCAGTCACATGTTCGAATTTGGGACCAGTACTATTTTCCGGTACGCTCACGTCTCTCGCCTCGGCGTTTCCCAAAGAACCAAAATATCCGACACCGACAGCACCAGCCAATGCGGCCGTCTTTTTGACTTTGTTGATCAACCCACCCAATTTATTGCTCGGTCTTATCTTTGTCTCGGCGTTCGGCTCCGGCTCCGACACGTCCTCTGAAAGCGGGACATTTGTAAGTGGATTTTCTATACTCATACCAAAAGTCTATCAGCTTAGGACTGGAAAGTCATCGTAAGATGAGTGCACACCAGTATCACCAATCAGTCTCGCGATAATCCTTGAGGAACTTGCCCCAGACATGCTCGCCGGTATTAACGCCAGAAATGATGGGACCGACAATACGAGCGGCTCCGTCCACGATGTCTAGCGGCGGATGGAAACGATGCTCCTCGACTTTTCGAGCGGCGATATGAGCCGGATCTTCGTCGGTGACCCAACCGGTATCGACGGCGTTCATATGTATGCCGTCTGCATGATAATCAGCCGCCGCGGTGCGCGTCATCATGTTGAGCGCAGCCTTGGCCATATTGGTATGTGGATGTCGGGTGGTCTTGAACTTTCGATAGAATTGCCCTTCTACTGCCGAAACATTGACGATGTGCTTGTCTTTTTCTGGCGTAAGTAGCATTAGCGTTTTCAGACGAGCATTGAGAACGAAAGGTGCAACAGCATTCACTAACTGGACTTCGAGAAGCTCGACTGAAGGAACTTCGGCCATAGTCATTCTCCAGGAATTATGATCACGAAGATCGACTTGCTGAAGATCCTGATCCAACTTTCCTTGCGGAAATAGATCTTTTTGTGCGGCCAGTTCTTCTGGTAAGAGAGTGAGTTGAGGCAACATATTATATCCCCTCAAACCTTCGTAAGCGCCCAATAATTTCTGCGCCTCCTTCGGAAGTCTTTCAACCGGCGCACGCTCCCCTTCCATCATATGCTTGTAGAAATCAGGCGGTCGACGGACGGTCTGGCAAGCATTATTGATGATGTAATCCAATCGCGAATGAGTAGAGATGATGTGATGGCAGAATGCCTCCACGCTCGGAGTATGACGCAGATCGAGACCGTATATCTCCAGACGGTTTCCCCATTCCTTGAAGTCGGCTTCAGCTGAATATCTTATTGCTGCATCTTTCGGAAAACGTGTGCAGACGATGAGATGCGCTCCGGCGCGTAACAGTTTGATTCCGGCTTGATAACCTATCTTCACCCGACCACCGGTCAAAAGCGCCACTCTACCCTGAAGATCAGCCGTTTCTGTACGCTTACGGTAATTGAAGTCGGCACAGGTCGGACACAACTGATCATAGAAATGATGTATGGCCGTGTAATCTTGTTTACATATATAGCAATTCTGCGGTTCTATGGCCTCGTGGAAATCTGGATCATTCACGATTTCCTTCTGTGCAAAATTTGCCGGCGGGAATACATTCGGTGTCAGGAAGACTTTCTCCCGTCGTAAAGCGCGAATTCCCGTTTGATTGAGCCGTGCCTGCAACCTCTCCGTCTTTTCCGCTTTTATCGAACGAGTCTTGGCTTTGACTAACCTTCGACGTTCAACTACATCCGGACAGAATATCTTCCTGGTGGCCGAAAAAAGCTTAGCTCGCTCTTCCGACGACATCTTCGCCAACGCCAACCGATCTACCGCCGCTTTCTCCAGGATTTCCGTGGCGGCCACGAGTTTCGCGGCCAATTCTTTGTCAGCTTGGTCTTTCATGAAATATTTCGCAGTCTATCAGGTTAGAGGGCGGAAGTCATTGAATACCTTTCTTCAGTTCATTAACAGATTTTTTATTTGATAAATAATTATCACCAGTTATAACTGACCTGCCTGTTTTTTCTTCAAGCGCTTTTCACACCGCTTTCCGCCCAATAATCAGTAAGTTTATTTCGCGTCTCTTGTCCAGTCATTCTTTGCTGTATCCACTTTTCGCTTCT
>PMZP01000001.1 GCA_003170325.1 Candidatus Tayloriibacteriota bacterium | reverse complement strand
TTCGCGAAGCGAGTTCCGCAGGATGCGAGAAGACTGCTCCCGCACTCGCGCTCATACAATGTCGTGCCAAACACCTCTCCGCCCATCTGGTCGTCCTCTCCACCGCTTCCCTTTGCCTCTCATATGGCTCTTGCGGCAAAAGGCATTCATCGAAAGCGAAGATGATATCGGCTCCGATTGCATGCTGTATCTCAATCGATCGCTCCGGCGTGAACATGTGGCTCGAGCCATCGATGACCGACTTGAAAGCGACTCCCTCTTCACTGACTACCGCCATGGGGATGTTTTCAGACCCGCCTTCAGGGAAAGATTCTGGAGCCTGAAGCTTGGAGCTTGCGCCCAGCGGGACGAAGCGACGGAGCAGAGCTTGTCCCGGCTCCTGGCTACTTGCTTCCACTTTCGACTTCCTATTCTTGCCATTGCCGCCCAATGAAAAAGCCTGGAAGCCTCCCGAATCGGTGAATGTCGGCCTAGACCAATTCATGAACTTGCTTAATCCGCCGGCTTTTTCAAGCACTTCAGTGCCGGGTTGTAAATACAGATGATATGTATTAGCCAGAATCGCTTGCGCGCCGACATCATCGCGAACCATTTCCGGCGTCAGAGATTTGATTGTGGCTTTGGTAGCGACCGGAATGAAAGCCGGCGTCAGGATGGTGCCATGCGGTGTTTCTATGATACCGGCACGCGCCCTGCTACCGGCAACTTTGGCTTGCACTGTGAATTTCATCGCCATGACATATTTATTCTAGCTCCTAGCTTCTAGCTCCAAGCTCCTAACTGATGTTCCTCCACCACTCGCTTATAGGCGCTTTCTTAACGATCTCTATGGCGCGATCGAGCGAATCGGTTATCTCGAATAAGTTTAGGTCGTTGTGTTCTATAGTATGATAGGAATGATCCATAGTCTCTTCGAGAAAAGACTTGAGCGGATTCCAGAACTTCGAGCCGATAAGGATGACGGGAACACGCGGGATCTTGCCTGTTTGGATGAGCACCAGGACGCCGAAGAGCTCATCGAAGGTGCCATAGCCGCCGGGAAAGAAGACATAGGCCTCGGCCGCGAACATGAGCATGGTCTTTCTGGAAAAGAAGTAGGAGAATTTCAAGGAATGCCGCACGTAGACATTGGTGATGTGCTCGTGAGGCAAGCTGATATTCAAGCCCAGTGACATCCCATCGGCCTCATAAGCGCCCTTGTTGGCGGCCTCCATGATGCCCGGACCGCCTCCGGTCAATACGGCATAGCCGGTCTCACGGACGATCCGTCCCGTCAATTCTTCGGCCGTCTTGTACGATCCATCCCCGCTTTTGGCCTGTGAAGAACCGAACACCGTGACGGACTTTGGGTATTTCTTCAGGAACTCGAAACCATCCCGGAATTCATGAGTGATCCGGTCTATATGCTTCTCTATCTCGCCTTCATGGATGTCGTTCTTTGAGAATGCTTCTCCGTCTTGATTATTGTTGTTGTCTGACATGAGATTAGTATAGCAGGAATTAGGAAGTTAGGAAGTTAGGAAATCACATATCCTAAATTCCTAATCTCCTAAATCCTAACTTCCCGCCTAAACGGAAACACCCCGCGCTCTTTCGAGCAAGGGGTGTTTCGAGCTGACCTCGGGCGTAGATTACGCCTTCGGACGAGCTTCGGAGACGACGATCTTGCGACCATCGAGATCCGAGCCGTTCAGCTTGGAGATAGCCGAATCGGCATCCGCGTCTCCCGCCATCTCCACGAAGCCGAAGCCCTTGGAGCGGCCGGACATCTTGTCCATGATAACGGCGGCTGATTCAACCGCACCGGCCTGTTCGAAGTGCTTCTTCAGGGTGGCGTCGGTTGTACCCCAGGCAAGACTGCCTACGAAAAGTCTCTTTGACATTTTCTTTATTACCCGCAACGAATCACTTAAGACACGCTAGCGGAATCTCTCGTACATTAGATTGCTAACGCGTAAGTGACGAGAATACTTACACGGTGAGTAGCGTAGCACGGATATTTCCCAAAAACAAGGGCAAGTCTCTCGTCTATTGCTTAGTCGCACCTTCGTGAATCGTCTCTTGGGCATATTTCAAAAGATACTCAAAAATCGGTTCGCCCTCTTTTACGAATTGCCCGACAAGCGCAAACCTAAGATCGAGATATTCATGAGCGAGCACGTTTCTCATATCGGAAAACCTCGCAAGCTTGGAGGCGACATTCTCGTCAAATCCGTCCAAAAAGGCCAGCTCCTTCAATATCGACTTGTATGTTTGAGGAATCGGCCTTTTTTTTGAGGCGATCAATATCTTGGCCACATCGATAGACGCGTTAGCCAGAGTCTCGGCCCAACGTTCGAGATTGCGCCGTAGAGAAACATCCCTTTCATATTGCCTTTGATCGACCTGCGCGAAGTTTTTGAAATCCGTCATTTGATCTCTGATAAAATCAGCCGCTCTTTCCAACCTGACACGATCATTTGGCGACAATGATCTGGAGCGCTCCTTGATCTTGACGAAATCAAAGATAAAATCCCGGAAATCTTCAGCTAGATCATTCACGGCTCCGGATAGCCGGCTCAAGAGATTTTCATCCGCGGAAAAGATCTGATTTCCTTCGGAAAGTACCGCAGAGAACAGAGTCGAGGGAGCGCGATTCAGGACCACGACATCAGTCTGTCGTCCGACCAGACGCTCAAGATCGCTGCCGATGTCGCTTTCTCCGGGATAGCGATTCTCTGATTCGTACTCCAGTGTCTTCGAGTCGGGTCTAAAATAGACGCCGATATCCACGTCGGATTCCGAATGTGCCTGATCCTTCGCCACCGAGCCAAAGAGATACGCAAAGACGACGTCTTTGCGACCCTTGAAGTAATCGCCAAGTTTCTCGATGATGACATCCTTATCCATAGAGCCATATTATCATAATAGGCAGTTTCTCGCTATTTCCCCATCGTATATAGCTGGGCGACTTCGCTGGCCGAAAGCGCTCTATTATATACACGGACGTCGTCGATGGCAGCAGTGGCTGATAGAGACCAATTACGACCAATTTGATTTACAGGACCATTGTTCGTTGTAGCAGAGGGTGCTCCATTATTTTCCAAGTTGCCGTCAACGTAAAGATTAATGGTTTGATTGTTGCTATTGACCCAGATTAGATTGTGCCAGCGACCATCGGCAATATTAGATGTTCCAAACTCCTCTTTCCATGAACCATCATAATGATAGTAAGCAATCTTCGAAGTATCTATTCTCAAATCATTAGTAACAGGACCACCGCTCGAATTGCTAAGCACACTATTTACTCCTGAGTTAGTCGTTTTTGTCCACGCTGACACTGACCAGTTGTTAGTTCCGCCAGTGCTAATGCTGGATGATAATAAAACTGAATCGCTTCCCCCATTGAAAGATAACGCCTGCCCGATCTTGCCCGGCACTGTCGTCGTGGCGCCGGCCAAGTTGCCGTTATTGCCCAAACCGCTGGAATCGATGACGTTCGGGATCATCTTCGGCCCGTCGAACGTCCACCAACCGGCTAGGCCTGATGTTAGACCCGTCGGCTGGGCGGTTGAAACGGCGACCTTCGATCCTGCTCCCAAGGTATAGAGCTGTGCCACTTCAGTCGCGCTCAAAGCCCGGTTGTATACGCGTACGTCGTCGATGGAGCCGACAAAATTTTCGCTATCGCCTGTATTGATACCAGAAATGTGAAGATACTCAACAACACGATGCGAACCGCTATTGCAACCGCCGGAACTAGATCCGTTAATATAATAGATAATATTATCAGACCCATCTATTGTCGCAGTTACAAATGTCCATCCCGTAGAAGAGACTGTGCCCGTTGAATTGCATGAGGAATAAAGTTGCACATGGTTATCTTGTAAATATAATGCCCTATCACCTGCATTAGCCGTCTGAACTATTGCGCGCCAACTTGCGAACGATGAAGGATTTACCCAAGCTGAAATCGTCATCGCGGGAAAGGTTCCGGCCATTCCAGTACCCATATCAACATTAGTCGAACCGTTAAATGACAGTGCCTTTCCTAACTTGCCACTGATCCATGTCGCCGTTCCATTGATAGTCCCATTATTCTTATTCCCAGAAAAGTCATGCGCAATAGTAGAAGTGCCTTCGTCCATGGACCAGTAGCCGACCAAACCAAGGTTGGAAACGGCATTGGTAAATTTGGCGGCACCACGCTGATAGAGTTCGTTGACGTCGGTGGCAGAGAGAGCGCGATTGTAGACACGGACTTCGTCGATCTGGCCTGTGGTAAATTGGCCAGGACCACAAAACGGACATGAACCAATCCCAAAATCTGAAGTTGCACCCGGCATTACATTAAGCGCTTGTGATGCCGCAGAAATACCGTCTATATACAAAATTTGAGTAGTTCCATCATATGTACCGACAACAAAATGCCACTGATTATAGGATGGGATGTTTGCAAAAATATTATTTTCTCCACCACTATAAATATCCCATTCATATCTTCCATCGCCATAATCTCGTAAAAATCCCCCGTAGCCGGATTTTCCAATCATAAAGGTTCCGTATTGGCTACTTGATTCCTTAATCCATAGAGCAAATGTCACTGGTCTATAATTTAAATACGGGCCACTAGTGATACTCACATAATTACTACCATTAAAACTTATCGCCTTCCCCAACTTTCCATTCACCCAACTCGGCAAAGTCGAGCCGGTCAAAGTCCCATTATTCTTATTCCCTGAAAAGTCATGCGCGATGGTAGAAGTGCCTTCGTCCATGGACCAGTAGCCGACCAGGCCGGAATCGGAAACAGCGGCGTGGGCTAAGGGTATGAAGTATGAGGTATTAAGTATTAAGTATGAGACAACCAGCATGAATAGGCTCGCGAGGAGCATATATATAGTATGTATTCTGTTGGTAGGTTTGAAAAACATTATTTTATATGGAAATACGGACTCTCATCCATCGACGGACTGATCGTCACCGGCTGGCTCGCGGTATCGAAGCCTTCCCGATCCGGTTCTTGGCGACGGCGGCGCGAGAGCATGAGCAGTAACAAGAGCAAAAGGATGAGGATGAGGAGGAAGAGGAATCCCAGTGGATCGAATCCTTGGCGGATGGCGATAGGGATGGCCGGGATAGCCGCGAAGGCCAGAGCTTGGAGATTGCCTCCTATCCTTTTCAGACCCTGATCCTGATAATCCAAGATGACGATGCTCATCCCATAATCTCCCGATCTTCCCAAAGGCGCCAAGTTCGCTTCGTAGGCTGACTTATCGGCATTGACCCGCAGAAGGAAAGGAAAGACTTTCGAAGGATCCTTCGGATCGGCCAAAGTGATGGCGATGGTCTTCAAGATCTCCGGGACTTTTTCGTATTTCAGACGGACGATCAGATTCTCCGAACCATTGACAGCCACCGTGTCTCCGACTTGCGCCAAGATCTTGCCTTCTTGGATGAAATCGAAGTCCGCCAAGATCAATCCTTTTACCCTCGGGTCGACGTTGGCAGACTGCGGGATGTTGGCAAAGGGATCCGTAGAGGTGGCGGAGATGACGATCTCTCCGGCCGGGGCGATGCGGGCTTTGGCCAAGGCACCGGAAGAGAACAGTCCGTCCCTGCCTTTGGCGAAGATAGCGTAGTAATAAGTCTTGCCCACGGTCACATCGGGATCATTGAAGAGTTGCCCCTTGCCTTCATAGACAGGCACTCCGTCGAACTGGTCCCTGGGAAAGAACGTCTCCGACCGGACTATCCGTACGCTATCGAAACGCGGATCATCCGGATTCTTCCAAGAGAGCTTGATGTGATCGGTCTTCGGTTCGGCCGTGAAATCCGAAGGGTTTGGAAGAGAATAGACCGGCGCCGGCGAAGTGGTGGTAAAGACATCCGTCGTCGAAACCGTCACTCCCTGGATGTTGGTCGCCTCAACGCGTAGGAAATACGTGGTGCCCGGTTCCAGTCCCGAGATCTGGAGCTCATGGCTAGTCCCATAGACCAGCCCCGACAACGATCCCAGTTCTACGTCAGCCGTCAAACCCCAATAGACTTTGGACTGAGTCGGCATATTGGTCTCGAATGAAACCATAGCTTGCGTCAGATTCGGGACTACTTGGATTCCGGAGATGAAAAGCTGCGTGCCGGAGGAACTCGAACCGCCGGTCGGATTGGAGGTCGGAGACGGAGTCGGCGACGGCGGTATCGGAAATGTCGTCGTAGCCACCGGCGCCGATTGCCCCGATAATTGTCCGTCCGAATCGAAGGCTTCGACCGTATACGAATAGGTCGTCAGAGCCGTAAGTCCCAGATCCGCGTAGCTCGTCCCGGTGGTCGTGGCCAAGAAATTCGAATCACGGAAGAGGCGATAGCCGTCGACTGTGTAAAGGCCGCCCCCGACCGAAGGGTCCCAAGTGAGGTCGATCTGCGCGTCCGAAACCGGCGTGGCGGTCAGATTTACCGGGATCGAAGGCGGCAGAGCCGAAACTCCGGTCGTCACCAATGATTCCGTGAAAGTGCTACTGCCGGAACTTTCTGCTAGAGCTATCTGTAACATTGGAGCCGGGAAAGCCAGAAGCGCTATCGACATCACGATAAAAATCCGAAATCCGAAATCCGAAATCCGAAACAAGTTCGAAATTCTAAACAAATTCTGATTTCTGATTTCTGATTTCATACTTAATACTTAATATCTGCCGATCCTAAAGCGCGATAACCGTGACCGTCGTGGTTGCCATATAAGTGCCATTAGTCTGAATATGGCTCGTTCCGGAAGCGGCGCGGAATTTCAAGGTCGTTATCGTGCCGTTCGGCGTATTATCCGATGTCCTAGCCAGGATCGTTCTCGGTGAAGTCGAGAGCCCATCCCAACAAGCATCGGCGGTATCGAGCGAGCCTGTGCCGCAGACATTCGAGGCGTTGTTCTCGTATCGCCCGTCTATATCGACGCCTTCCGGACTAAAGGAGAACGACGAAGCAGTGGCGGCATTGTTGAAGGCGTAATCCGGGGCCGTTCCCGCCGGAACATAATCGGCGAAGCTATCCGTGGCCGACTTCAAAGCCGGCGAACTCGAAGCTTGGATCGTGGCGGCATAACCCGCCGGGTCGTCGGTGGTCACTATGAATGACGTCGAACCGTTGGAAGTCCCGCCGGAGAGTCCGCCCAAGGCCGGAGACATGACGACGCTCGCGGCCGAGGTGACCGAGAGATAGACCACCTGCATCTGTTGGTAACCGGCGCCCATGATGTAATGAGCGCTTGAAGAGATCCCCGTGGCGATCTCGCCGGCCGTATCCTCTATGGCGTACGAGCCCGAAGACGACCGCCCTCCGCCGAAGTTGACGCTGTCGCTTTGCATCTTGTAATGAGAACTGGTCATGGCTTGTCCATGCGCGTCGTCAACAAGAGTCAGAAATGAGAACAAGAAAAACAAGAGCACGGTCAGGCTTAGAGCGGAATATCTCATCTTTAATTTTTTTGTTGCGGATAATTTCATTAGATTTGGGATCGCGGGCCGGATACTGATCACCGATCACTGATCATTTTTCGTGGAGACGAACTTGAAGTGCCGGAAGATCCAACGGATGATGAAGATGACGATCGTGAGTCCGATGAAGACGGCTAGGATCGCTTTCCAAGGAATGACCCAGAAGGTCAGTTCCATTTCGTCGGTCGTCGAAGCATAGCCGCGTTCCACCGTGACATGAGCCTTGTAACGGCCGAAAAGGAAAGGCGGCGTCCAGATGACTTCGCGGAAGCGCAATGATTGGGGCATGGCGAACCAAGGGTCGACCGTGACCGCTCCGACTGATGAGCCGAGCATGTTGGTGACGGTGATCGCGCCATTCGGCACCAAGAATACGTCACCGGTATTCTTGAAGATCAGATCAAAGTTGATAGGACTGTTATCGAACAACCATCTCCGTCCTCCGGCCAAAGTGAATTGCGTCAGCTTGCCTTCTTCCTTGGCCTGTCCGGCCACTCTGACGAAGAACAAGGTCGCCAAACGGGTGATGATCGGATTGGTGGCGGTGCTACCGTTATCCGGCGAGGTGGTCGAACCTTGCCGAGTGGCCACCGAAACGATCACGCTGCCATAAAGTCCGCCTGGTTGCGCATTGGCCGGAATGGATATAGTGACAGGGATAAAGGCTTTCTCGGCGTGAGGGATAGGAACGGCACTGGCCGGAATGTGAACGAAATCTTTGAGCGAATATGGGCTACGATCATCGCCTAGAAGGACGACCGGCTGATTGAGATTATCCGATCCGACAAAGTCTTCCTCGGTAACGTTGAAGGTCTTCTCCGTGCCCAAACGATTGGCGATGGTGAGTTCGACCGTGCGAGATTCGCCGGGGTTCAAGTCGATCTCGATCTTGCCGGGACCAACCACGAAATCGTTGTAAACGACGGAGTCCGGCAAAGTGCCAAGCGTGTAGCCTAGCGAAGGCGAAGACGTCGATGATGAAGCCGTGGATGTCTTCGTGGCCGTAGTTGCCGCCGTAGTTGCCGCGTTAGCCGTGATCGCCGCGAATGCAAGCAGTACGCCGCTCACCATGACGGCACAGGCGGTTAGCGCGTAGCAAGCGTTTCTGAATTGTGTGCGTGTGGAAATCATGTTAGGGGTTGACCGAGGCGGTCAGCGTCGTCGTCGCCGTATACGTGTCGTTGGGGATCATCGGATTGGGATTGGACATGATCTTTACGTGGAAAGCCAAGGTGGAAGTCGAACCTGATAGATCGGTTGGCGTGACGCGATTGATGATTTGTACAGCCGAGCCCGAGGCGTTCAACCAACAGTGCGAGAGAGCCGGATCACCAGATCCGGTATTGCAAGCGATGCCGTCGGTCTTGAAGGCCTGGGCCAGATCACCGGTCGTCGAAGCCGAAACGGTGTACCCGAAGCGGGCGGTGTTGACCGGCGCCGTGAAATTGTAGTCCGGAACACTGGGCGTCTGCGGAGTATAAGCGGGGATGTTGTTCGAGGGATTGGCCTGACCAACCATGGTACCCGACGAACTGGCCGTCAAGGTCATGTTATATCCGGTGCTGTTGTTGGTCAGCACCACGACCTGAAGGACGCCTGTAGCGTCGCCGCCAGTCACGCCTCCCAAGGATGGAGCAAGTGTGATGTTGGTACCCGGAGTCAGGAAGGAGACCTCCGACGTGACGACCTGTGAGACGGTGAACTGCGTGCTAGCGCCGAAGCTCATGGCCGGCTCTATGACCACATACAGTCCCGATACCGCCATAATGGCCACGAATGCCAGTCCGACCGATGAAATAATGTTGCGTATCATATTAATTTGCTAAATTTAGTAATCGAAACAATCGACCTTTGGACATATGTCCAGTGGAGCACCTTGGATCTTTCGACCAAATCCAGGGCGATCCGCTCGACACATGCGTCATGGCGAATCCACGCTCTTAGCCGGCACCACCGAGCTCGCGCCCTTGACCGGCACCATAACGTAGATAAATCCCTTGCCCTTGGCCTCCTTGAAGACCGGGGTGATGACACCAGCCGTACCGCTCAAATCCGGATTTATATTGACCTGATCAGAGAATGTCGCTTGGATATTCTGCTTCGTCTCTTCATCGCCGCTCTGGGTTCCCGATGACGGCGCGATAGCCACACCCTGACCGGCGACCGGAGTAGCCGAGTTTGTCTTATCCCTCGACTCGACGGCCACTTGACTGGTAGCTACTTGACTGGTCGCCACGCCGGACGGTCGGTTGAGAAAATATGCCCCGCCGACCACGCCGACCACGATCAAACATGTAAGAACGCCCGCTAGGAGAACGCGCCGCAAGATGATCGATCTGACTAGCCAGGCGTTATCCGAACTCGAGCCCGCGGACTCGGTATCCGCGACAGCTGTGGCGGCCGCTCGATCTGGCGTAACCGCGGCGGCCCGGATCGTCCGATCGGCCTTCTTACCGCCATTGATATTCTGAATGCGATCACGGCCGGCTTCTTCCTCGACGATGCTCTCTTGGTGACGCCAGATCGATTCTTCCGTCACGAACCAAGAGCGGCCGACCATGCGGCAGTCCAGCTTTTCGGCGCGACAAAGCTGGCCGATATAATCCGCTGAATACTCGGATATCTCCGAAGCCCGTCTGGCGGAGATATATTTTTTCCCTTTGAAATCCTTCAATCCCGCCGACAGGCTCTTTTCCGTGGAAAGCGGAACCGGCTCCGTCACCGTCGCCGCGGCTTCCTTTTCGACCTTCACATTCTCGTGATGACCTCTCATGGACTCTTCCGTCACAAACCAAGATCTGCCGACCATGCGGCAGTCCAACTTACCGGCGCGACATAACTGACCGACATAGTCTCCGGAGTAATCCGAGATTTCGGATGCTCGTTTAGCCGAGATGTATTTTTTACCTTCAAAAATAAAGATATCTTTCATGTTCGTTCAGGTATAAGTATAAACGATAAATACGGGAAATTTCACTAAATTCTGTGGACAAAAAACTGGAACACGAAATATTTTCTTTGAATATAACCAGGGAAAAAGCCGACCAAAAATATCAAAAAAATCATGATACGCCGATATAACAAGATACGCAGACGTCGCCAAAGGCTTTATAC
>PMZP01000018.1 GCA_003170325.1 Candidatus Tayloriibacteriota bacterium | reverse complement strand
TAGCTCAGTTGGTAGAGCATCCCCTTGACGTGGGGAGGGTCACAGGTTCGAATCCTGTATCGCGCACAAAGATTAAATCCCATTCGTCACTAACATAATGATCACCCTCGGCATAGAAACCAGCTGCGACGAGACTGCTCTGTCGCTCATTGAGACACGCGTGGTGAACGGCGTTTTCGAATGTCGCATCATCGATTCACTGGTCCATTCGCAGGCCGAATTACATAGCGCTTACGGCGGAGTTTATCCGTCATTGGCCAAGAGAGAACATGGGAAGAACCTGGTGCCGCTCATGCGCAAACTGCTTATCGATTCTGTATCTGCATTGACTGACATCTCTAACCGAGATGTTTTGAGATCCGCCGAAAAACCTCAATTAGCCGGCTCCAAATTCAAAGACACTTTAGAATCATTCCGACCTGAAATCGCTCCGCAAAATCCCGATCTATTCGAGTCATTCGAACATGCTGATTTTTTGGAAGCAGTCCCGCCAATCGACCGGATTGCCGTCACCGACGGTCCAGGACTTGAACCGGCATTATGGGTCGGCATCAACTTTGCCCGCATATTGGGAGCATTATGGAACATTCCGATCATTCCCGTGAATCACATGGAAGGCCATATCGTCGGCTCTTTGCTGGAATCGGACGCGGCCAATGGCGCTTGGCAGAGATTGAAGCCGATCGACTTCCCCGCTATCGCGCTTCTCATAAGCGGCGGACATACCGAATTGGTCAGGATCGATGGTTCTGAACGGAGCGAAGACAAGTTTCTGCAGAGCCGAGGATTGGAGCCAGCGAAGCGCCCGCAGGCTCGGAAGGAACGTGCCTTCGCTCCGTTGCACTACACCATCCTCGGCCAAACCAAAGACGACGCCGTCGGCGAGGCTTTCGACAAAGTGGCACGCCTCTTGGGATTACCGTACCCGGGCGGACCACACATCTCGAGACTTTCGTATGAGGCCCATGAAGAAAACATCGATTCGCCGGTCAAGCTTCCTCGACCGATGATCCGGAGCGGCAACCTAGATTTTTCCTTTTCCGGCCTGAAGACCGCGGTACTCTATGCTGTGCGAGCAAATGCTGAAGCAAACGGCGGCTTATCAGACTCATTCAAGAAAGGACTGGCCAGAGAATTCGAGCAAGCTGTCATGGAGACTCTGGACTCGAAGCTGCGCGCGGCCATCGAATCAGTCGGAGCCAGAACGATAATAGTCGGCGGTGGAGTCAGCGCCAATACGGCTTTACGAGCATGCTTCGAAAAAACCGCTGGCGAATTTGAAATCCCGCTGTATCTGCCCAGCCGCCACATTTCCGGCGACAATGCCCTGATGATCGCCTTGGCAGGCGCTATGGATTCGACGGAACATATCGCTTCGACAAATCTCAAAGCCCATGGGACAAAGAGGCTCGGATCGCACGCACTTTAGTCAGCTAAAGCGTGCCAAAACAAAACCCGCATCTCTGCGGGTCTTGTTTTCACTAAATTGGTCGGTCAAGCACTGATCGGTCGATTACCGGAAGAGCCTGACGATGAAGTTCCAGAAACGCTGAAAGATAGAGATATTTCCGACAGAAGCCGTATTTCCGGTCTGATCGGAAGAAGTTGAACCGTTCAAGGTAGCCGTGGTCGAACCGAGATCACCGTTTGCCCCAATAGCCGAGGCGCCGGTTCCATTGGCAATGGCTGTTTTATAAGCCTCAATGGTCGCCAATTCATCTGTTGTAAGCGAGAGAGGTCGAGCGCAAGCCAGCTCATTCACCTTCTTCACGGTCGTGATATAGACATTTCCGGAAGTCTGCGTCGCACCCCAAGGTCCCATGATGTCACTCATGTACTTTTCCTGAAACGCTCTGACAGCATCTTCGGTCTTTTGGTCGAAGGTTCCAGTGACGTCGACGTCAGATTCCTGCGTATTCTTTAGGAAAGCCTGGATCTTGGCGACTTGGACCGGATCGTTATCGCGACCGATCTCCATGATGATACCGTCCGGAATCAACGGGCAAGAAGACGAAGCAGTCAAAGCGTGATTCAAACCGGAAACCAGCACACTGCTTCCGCCGCTATAACCGCCACTGGAGCCAAAATAGCTACCGCCGCCACCTCCACCGCCGCCACCGCTCGGAGGAGTTACCGGAGGGGTATTACCACCAGTATTCGAATCGGCACCGCCGGTATTGGAACCGCCAGTTGTCAAAACGGTCGGGTTGGAATTGGTATTGGAGTCAGCACCGCCGGTATTGGAACCGCCGGTGGTCAGTGTGGTATTACCGGCAGGATTCGAATCGGCACCACCTGTATTAGCGCCGCTGGTCGTAAGAGCAGCGGAATTCGAATTTGTATTGGAATCAGCACCTCCTGTATTAGCACCGCCAACAGTCATTTCAGCCTGCACTAAGGCTGGTAAAGCGACTACCAGAGCCACAAAAGCCATCGAAACGTAATTTATTGTCTTTTTATTCATAATAATGTCAAATACTGATAATGTTACCTATTTTCGAGAACTTCGTTACCCTACTACTATTCATTAGATAAGTCAAGGACGCGGCGTTGTTTTAGCTCCGGATCATCGACATCGTAAATGCGCTACCTGATAT
>PMZP01000075.1 GCA_003170325.1 Candidatus Tayloriibacteriota bacterium | reverse complement strand
CCGCTGCTTTATTCCGGCGGTTACAGCTACGGCAAAGGGTTCTAAGCAAGTGATTACACAGACCGCGGAATGTTCGGGCAGCAATGCTTGGGCACTTCGCGGTCTTTTTCTTGCACGAAATGCATCGCGTTTGCACGAATGGCCGATATACGCTATAGTGTTCGAACACATATTTAACCATCATGGCCAAACAAATCCAACTCATCGCGCTCCGCAACAAGTCTACCGGCGAAGTCTATTGGACACGCAAGAACAAGAAGAAAGTCGAGCGCAAGATCGAGCTCAAGAAATACAGCTCAAAGCTTAGGAAGCATGTGACCTTCAAAGAAGGGAAGAAGTAGACTATTTCTTTCACCGGAAACATAGAAGCCGCCTATGGCGGCTGTTTGCTTTTTGCTTTGACCTGATATAATTTATACATGAAGACGATGTTTAAAACAGACGTATGTGTTTTGCGACGTAGGGGATATTCTTTGAGGCAGTTATCAGATATGTATGGGATTTCGAAAAGCACTGCGTCGTTGTGGACCAAGAATATTGAATTAAGTCAAGTGGGAGTTGACCGAGTCAATGCCAACAGGAAACTAAATAGAGAAATCGGGCATGCGGTATTGCACAATAAAATGCTTACTAGGCTCGCTCGAGCTGATACAGAGGCAAGTGTCCTATTAGAGTCAATGGCGGTTAATCGATCTTTGAACCTAGCAGTCTTGTCTATTTTATATCAATGTGAGGGAGCAAAAGAGAGCAAATCTATACGTTTCACTAATTCTGATCCGGAACTTATAAAGTTATTCCTATCTACATTAAGGTCGAGTTTTTCCATCGATGAGAGCAAGTTGCATGTGTGCATACATCTTCACGATTATCACAATGAGTCCGAGATATCTAAATTTTGGTCTATAGCTACTTCTATACCAGTGGTCCAATTCTACAAGCCGTTCCGAAAGATAAGTAATCATGCATTTAAGAAAGAGGGATACAAAGGGTGCGTACGCATCATTTATCATGATTCGCATATTGCTCGAGTACTACTGTCATTTGCAAAAAGGTTCAATAGTCTCTATATTTAATAGGCATGTATACAAATGTAATTTAACGGGCGATTAGTTTAGTGGTAAAACTCTCGTCTCCAAAACGAAAAACCGAGGTTCGATTCCTCGATCGCCCGCAAGATCAGTCAATTATATAGAGTATTTAACGAATATTCGACACGAAGATTCGACGAATTAGTTTCTGGGAAGTATAATGACAACGTGTCTAAGATAAATTATAGAAGCCGAAGGTTTCTTCTCACGGTCATTGTCGCTGTCCTGTTTGTGTGTGTGACTGTCTCGGCATTGTATTATTGCCTTGGGCATCGCGTAGAACATCGCGTACTCGATGTCCAGTATAAGACTAGCGAGGAACAGAATGATATATATGTCCGTTTTGACATGGAAGCGTACGACGGGATCGTGCGGAATTATTGGGCGGCTACGAGTACTTATGATCTGCCAGCCATGTTCCAAGCCGCTCTAGGAAAACAAACCAATAGTTTGGCGCCTTTGCTTTCAGATGACCGGGAAGGCACGGCAAAGATGCTAGCCGGTGCCTTTGGTCCTATCGATGCTCCGGCGGCGAAAAAAAAGCTTGCACTCGATACTTTGAGCATCGTTCTTAACAATTTACAACCGCTGGGTCGGAACTCTCTAGCTTCGAATGAGCAGGTGACGAGCTTGCGTGAGAATGTGAGCAACGTCGATCCAACGGCTGATCTGTTCGGCGAGTTAGGCATAGCTTCGACTTCTGCTGCGCAAGAGATCAAAGTCGCTTACAACAAGCAGATGGCCGCCTTAGAAAGCACGACATCCGCGGCCGGCAAACAGAAGATCGATAAGGTGGCTTATGCTTACAAAGTCCTGGCAAACGAGAATACCAAATCACTTTACAAGAGCGCCGGCGTAGAGCCTTCGACTGTGAACAACGTGCTCGGGCGCACGCTCTACATACACTTGTCAAAGATGTCGCCGACAGTGGTCCAGGAATTCGCCTGGGATATCGATGCGGCTTCCACGACAGCCGGTCTAGATTCGATGATCATCGATCTGCGCGGCAATGTCGGCGGCGCGACGGATACGGCCAGGGGATTGACCGGCCTATTCCTAGGCGCTAACCAGTACGCTTTCGATCTTTTCCATCAGGGCGATTATCAGGTCCAACGTACGATATTCAGTAGGTTTGAGGAGCTTGGCAGATATCGCGAGATCGCCGTGCTTACAGATGGTCTCACGCAATCGACGGCCGAAGTCATGACGGAGGTATTGACTCATTTCAATATCGCCCATTCCGTGGGCCTAAACACTCGGGGCTGGGGGACGGTGGAGAATACATACCCTCTACAAACCGCCATCGACCCTTCGACCTCCTACGCCTTGTTATTGGTGAATAGCATCACTCTCCGTGACGACGGGGAGCCTATCGAAGGCCGAGGCATTACGCCTGACGTCGACACGTCTAAAGCTGACTGGAAAACCCGGTTGAACGGATATTTTTCATCTCCCGATCTCATCAAAGCCGTGAAGACGATGATCGCCAAGCCGCTTACCTCGAACGCACTTTGATTTCGCGGAATCTTCTGGTGACTTATTGATGATATTTCTCTACGTTTAAATGCTTGACAAATAAATACAGTATGCTATAATACTGTCGTTATCAGTGTTAATCAATTTGTCATGACAAACATATCAAAAGCAATTATGGGTGTCGGCGCCATTCTTGTGGCCGCGGCCCTAGTGGTGGTCGTCGCCGCCAAAGGCGGACATGTTCCGGCTTCCAATCTAGTTTCCAATCCGGCTGTGAACGGTTCGGTCGCGTCACTCTCATTGACCGCCCCGATCTCCGGAACGCTCGACGCCGGTGAGACCCAGAAGGTCAATTGGACTTCTCTGAATTATGGGGAACCAAACGTTGCAGTCGCTCTCATCCGCAAGGTTTCCGACAATCCTGCCACTTATCAATTGGTGCGTGTGATCGCTCCGGCCAAGACCAATACCGGCAACGCCACATGGGTACCGGCTCCGACTGACGTTGGAACCGGCCTCTCCATCGAAGTCGGCTGCGCTCTGTCTCGACAGGCCTGCACGGCCTCCAGTCCGACGTCGCAGTTAGCCGTCGTCAATGACGGACGCTTCGCCAACACCGCTACCGCTTATCAAGCGATAGAGGCATTGGGGAATAAGTAATCGATTTTACAAATAGACAAGAAACCGTTACGGAGAGATCTGTAGCGGTTTTTTGCTGACTGGTATTGACTTTAAAATTGAGATACAATTGATACATGAATATATCAAGGGCACAACAAGCGGCTTTATTTTTTGCGACCAAGGTGGGCGACCTTTATCTGGTCAAGCTCATGAAGCTTTTCTACTACCTAGACTTTATTTCCGTCCGAGAAACCGGAAAGTCAGTAACGAATGACGTGTATTTTCATTTGCCGTACGGCCCTATCCCGAGCTTCATCAAAGACAATATAGATTCGCTTGACTTACAGGTCAAAGCGGAGGAAAAGAAGATCCTTAACCCCAATGACAGATCAACTCCAGTTTGGTTGCAGATTTCGAGCGTATTTGACGGGATCCTACAGTTGGATACAAAGGGTCAAGGTAAGATAGCTGCCCCAGTAAGAGGACAATCATTTGATGAGACGAAATTATCTGAATACGAGAAGGGATTGCTGGCGGACATAGTCATAGATCTTGGAGGAAAAACTGTTCAACAGATCGTCGATATGACGCACAGAGAAGCTCCGTACGTGCAGACCTCACCTAGTCAGGCGATTCCATATGATCTGGCGTTTCAGCTTGATGTCAAGCAAATCCTGCCGAGGAGAACTGCCAGTTTCGATAAGGAAATGGCGTTTTCCCGTTACGTCTCATCATAATATGTCATGCCACTTATTAAATTCGGAGAAATATATTTCAAGCGTGGTCGTCTCAAAGATAAATTGAGTAGGTCGGTCGACGGCCATTATATGGTTGTGTTAGGAATTGATCTAAACACGAATGAAGTGCTCTATCAGACTTTTGAATCCGGTTTAAATAAAGTTATTCATTTTCCGAATGAGATCAAGCCGCCACATGTCGACATTGACGCGGTTTCTTTTTTGAACTACCGGAAATATACGGGCCTATTGAGCAGGGATACCTGCATAATGATGTTCTACGGCGTGGATAGAGAACCTCTTTCGGTCTTCCTTTCGCCACGGTATAAGAAATGCGGCATGTTAAGTGATCACAGCATGAAGGCTTTGATGGTCAGCCTTATACCGTCCCGAAGTTATCAGCTATCAGTTTACGAATCGTTAGTAATAGCTCATTCGTATGCAAAGTTGAGATAAGCAATAGGAATTATTACATGTCCTCCATCGATCTCTATACAGCTCATCCTGACCACTATGACCAGCTTCAACATCTGCGGTCAGACTATGTCGGTGCACAGCAGGCATTTGTGGGTTATGCGGTCAAATACTTGAATGGCGTTAAGGATGCCGCCATCGTCGATTTCTGCAGTGGCGTAGGCAAGGATTCAAAGCTCATTTGCGACAGGATCCCGATAGATACTGTCAGGCTGGTTGATATAAATGAAGATTTTCTTAAGATCGCTTCAGAGACAGGGATAAATGCCCGTAATGTCATTCCAATACATTCGGATATATTAAAGGCTGACGTAGGTAATAACTCCGATGCAGTCGTTTCCATGTTCGCATATCATCATGTCCGCGACAGCGACAAGGCGGTCTACATCGAGAAGGTGAGAGATGCTCTAAAGCTGGGAGGCATCCTATTCGTTGGCGAGATATATAGTCCTGACAGAGAAACGACTTTGCGATATTACGAACATCTCATCCGCTCGATCCCGACAGCGTCAAAGAATAAAGAATTGCGGACTTTCCTGCTGCAAACAGCGCAAAGCGATGACTTCGAATTCAAAGTCTCCCGCAAGTTCGCTCATGATCAGCTTACTGCCGCCGGCTTCGAATTGCTCGAATCAAAGAAGATTTGGCCG
>PMZP01000064.1 GCA_003170325.1 Candidatus Tayloriibacteriota bacterium | reverse complement strand
GAGCTTTATATCAAAAAGAGGCACTTGAAGTAATAGTTACTGTGAAGCCACCAGATCATATGACCACAAAGTGAGGTCGTTTTTGTTCATGAAGAATAGATAATTGTCTTTGGGATCAATACTTAGGTTGAAAGCGTCGATGACACGGTCGCTTTGGTCGACGATGCTGGAGACTAGATGGATCTCGCCGGTCTTGGCGTTCACCTGCCAGATCTTGTCTATAGTCGAGAGCCTCCCGGTATACCAATCATCAGGATAGGCGCCGGAAACGGGCTGTGACGGCACGGCGCAATAGACGATGTCCGCATAGAAGTTGCCCCAAGCGCATTTGTCGGCTAGCGTCCGCACTACGGCGCCGATAGGGCTGCTGGAAGACACGGAATAGATGGTAGTATCGACGTTCTGGTCCTTGCTAGCCGAGGAAGCGATTACGTACTTGGCATCATGGCTGACGCGCGTGCTCAATCCTGCGATCGGGCCGAGAATCTTCTTCCAGACACCAGTCTTGGTATTTACGAAATAGAGAAATCCGGCCTGACTGGCGGAACCCTTGGTGGTGATGGCGATGGTATTAGTCTCCGGCCATTCGACATTGACTTGGAGAAGCGGCGTGTTGAACAGTCTTGTCATTCCGGAGCCGTCAAAGTTGGAGATGTAACCGGCGCCGACACCACTTTCGTCTGTCATGAAGAACAACTTATCTCCTTTCGGCGAGGCTGCATAGGCGATGACGTTATCTGGCAGATTGTTTCCCTTGAGCGCGAAGGGGGTCGTCATGACAAGGTTGCTGCTTGAGGCGGTTGAGGTAGCTTGGGCTTTGAGTCCGGCATAAACAGTCGTGGGGGTGTCTATATTGTCCGTGAAGATGGACCCGACCAAGGCGGTTAAGTTCTTATTCCAGACGCTTTGGAACATGCGCGGCAGGATGGTGTTCGAGAGGGTATTAACTGTCTCCGAATTGAGCGCCAATTCATAGACATTTCCCCTGCCCCGGTCGATCCAACGCACTGTGGTCGTCGTGGCGTTGGTAATGGACCCGTATCCACCCACCGGCGTGCCGCTCAACATGCGCAGAGTGGCGATCTTAACCGGCGCCGGCTGATTTGAGACTGGCTGACCATTGTTCGATCCAGTGTTTGTCGAGGTTGCCGAATTCCGACCCGAATTGCCGCTATTCAATGGTACGAATCCATTTCCCTGTGGAGTCGGCGAGGTAATGCTCACCGTCGGATTCCCCGGGCCATGGAAAAAGAAGTACCAGTAGGCGAAGCCGGAGGCGATTAACAGAATCACGATTACGATTATTATAATACTGGTGCGTCTCATGCTATTTTAGATTATTAACCTTAGTTTTAACTGTAGCGAGTGTATTCTGAAGTTGCGCTTTTGCCGCGGGATCTGTGACAAGAGACATCTGGTTAGCGGAAATGGCATCAAGTTGTGAAATTAGACTTGCTTTGTAGTTTGCCAGACTAACGATTCCAAGAGTCCCTGTGCCGTGAAGACCATACCAAGTCGTCCACATAGCGTCTGCTTTGGCTGAGACGCCCGCAAGCGAAAGACTAACAGTATCTTCATTCTTCTTTTCTTCAATTACAGCGTTTTGGTTATATGCTCCAATTTTATTCAGGTCACTTTCGCGAGTGACGGCGGTCTGATTAAGAGACGCAATGCCGGCACTCACTTGTTTATCAACTGCGTCGGGATTTAGGTTACCTTGAATCTGAAGATTGTTCATATTCTGAAGAGTTTGAGCAACATCGCCGTTATCCATAACTGATTTTGCCGTGTCTACAATAACTGATGCCTGTTTGGATTGTATTTGATTTCGTAGATTAGCAATTTGGGCATATGTTTGAGCACAAGTTGGGTCTTCGAGTCCAACACTGGCGCATTCATGGTCGTATTCTTGTTGAGCCGCGCTTAGTTGGCTTTGTAGGTCTGCTATAGCAGCCTGGGTTGCTCTGGCGCTATCAATTGCGGCTTGCCCGTTCTGATTAAATTGTTGTGCCTGGTCTATTAAGGAGGCAACTGTACTAGATTTGCAATTAGGATCCGTTATATCTAGTTTTTCTTGGCCAAGATTGGGGCATTTCAGTTTCAATTGTGGCACCAGTGTCGTTGGAATATTCACAAATCTAGGGTCGATTGTTTTGATAATGAGATATGAGGCCAGAACTAGGACGAGGCCGTAAACGGCGTTTCTGACCTTAGCCAAACCATCGCTCTTTGTTGAGAATGAGGCTGAAGTCATGTATTCAAATCCGCCCCAGACAATCATGAATACTGCCGCCACGGCTGCCAGAGCGATAAGGAGGTTGATGGAATATTGGACGTATTGTTGGAAAGTGACCTTATCTTGCAGCGACCCGTTACCTCCAGGACAAGTGACTGTTGATGAGGGGATGCAGGGTAAAGGAGCGAGCACCGTGTAACTACTCGGCGTGTCCACGGCCAAAGAAATGGACGGGGTAGAGAAAGTACATGTGAGAGCCAAGCCGATGACGAATACTAGGACAGTTTTCTTTGATTTGATGAATGATTTCATGCTTTTAATAATTTATTGATGGAGTAGCATTTGCGGAACCGGCTGTGAACATGGCGGTAAAACCGGCATTCGATCCTTGGAGGATCTGCTTGCTGTTGGCGATATTCAATTGGATATTCGAAGAACCGGCGGTGCCTTCTGGCGCGCGCAGGATAACCGAATCATTCGAGGCCAATTCAGTGTGCTCCACATTATTGATGAGCCATGTAAATGCCAAGTCTCCCAAACCATTGGCCGGCTTATTGAAACCGTAAGGGATGGCCAGAATATTAGACTCCCTCTGTGAGCCGATACGCACTGTGCCGTTCACAGCCTCGTTGAATAACGGTCCATACAGCGGATCATTGACATAGAACAAGATGGATGGAGATTGGGGGGTGACGGAGATCCTTCCGGAGGCGTTGGCTTTGCCGTCGCGCGAGGAGGCCGAGACGGTCAGATCATACGGACGGGGCACGATGTCGCCTACCAAGGTGATGGATTGTCGGCCATATCCGGATTGGGACTGCAGGGCTTGGCTATTCTTTTTCCACGTGTACACCAGAGTCTTCGGGTCATACTCGTTGCCGGAAGAATCGGCGATATGCGGCACGGCGATGACAGTGACGGAGTTTTGGTAAATCGGTGAGAGTTTGCCGTCGAAGAAAGGCGGTACGTAGCCATCAGTTTCCATGATCATATCCACCGAACCGGAGCCGACCAAGATCGAACCGGAGATCGTCCGTCCTTCGGTTGTGACTGCCGTGACGACGATATTGAGCTTCTTCCCCAAAGCCGGCGCCTGTACGATGAGAGTCGTCGCTCCTGGCGCAGACTGTTTGATCGCCCCGTTGACTGACCAGGAGATCTTTGCGGAATTGATGTCGGCGCTATAACTCACAGCGGTGATAGTCACCATCTGTCCCGGTGCTGGATTGTCCGTCGAGGCGCTTAGCTCGATGCTGTCAACGGAAATGGGGACACCTTGGGCATGCGCGACAGGAGTATTAAGTATGACGGCCAATGCCAAGGCGCATGCTATTGATATAAGTGAGCGGCTCATTGAGTTTATTTTACCATGAATCAGCAGGACAATATGCCCGAGTTATCACCAGAAGTCTAATTCAATCCACCACCAGGTGCGCGGATCCCATTCATATTCGCGGGTTGCGATTGGCTATTATCTGAAATATTTCTTGGTTGACGAGCACCATCTTTATATAATGGCTTTTGAATATTCGTTTTCATGAACTCTGCTTCTGTTTGTTGAGCCCTTTCCTCGGCTTCTTCTCGCACTACCGACTTATGTATATACCAAACATCTATTATCCAGGCTGGAGCTATACTCCCAGTCAAATCTTCCAAAGCCGTGGCACCAAGAAGGGACAGCGCTCGGCTCATATGCTTGATCATGGAGACGCCTCGCCATTCGAAGTATCCCAAGGCAATGACCCCAATGATCGGATCGGCAACTTCATTCACGGCTATGCCGACACCTGTGAAATCGATCACCCACTGTATGACATCCAGAGCGCCGGCGACTGCAAAGACGCCGGTCCACTCTTTTTTGGTGATTTTCGACATAGGTTAATTATAGCAGAAATAGAGGTAGCACCTCCTGCCTCTACTGCCCCGCCGCTTCCAGATCCTTCTTGGCCTTCTCTATCTGCATGACCTGTGCCGGGTTGGTGGTGATTATCTGATCTTCGGTATATGAAGCGACAATTTTCAGGGCTACGTGCTTCAAGCCGACGAAGAACATGCCTTCACCGACGTCCGATTCGAGAAGCAGGTACTTTTCCTCATCGGTTAAGTTGAATGTCTGCTGGATGTGATCTATAACTGTCGGTGACTGTTTCAAAAGGATTTGAATGGACGAGTTGGTCAGAATCGGCAGACCATATGGTGATTTCAAGAAGTCGTCCACATCCTGGGTGATGGTGGCTAAGCCGAGGTAGTATTTACGGCCTCTTTTGGCCAATCCGAACAGGAATGAGGCTGTATCTTCGGATTTCATCATCCACCAAGCCTCATCAATGACTAGCAATCTCTTCTTCTTGATCTTGCGGACGGCGTTCCATATATAGTGCGTGACGATGTACATGGCCACCGGCTTGAGCTCGTCTTCCATATCGCGCAGTGAAAAGACCACGAATTTCTTGTTGATGTCGACATTCGAAGGCCGATTGATGAAGCCTGACCATGTTCCCTTCGTATACTTGGTCAGCCTTTGCACCAATGATTCGCCGCCTTCCATTCCAGCTAGCACCAATTCGAAGTCAGACAGAAGCGGCGGTTCGACACTGCGGAAATCGGATTCCGGCGAGATGTCTTTCAAGGCGTAAGTTTCGGTGATGGCCCGGTCGATGATGGCGTCCTCTTCCTGGGTGAGACCGCCCAACATTATGCGGAAAAGTCCGACTAGGTTGATGATATTAGATCGCAATACGTCGGCGCCAGATTCATCCTCGGCCGGGATCGGCAGATCGAATGGATTGATGTGGTGTTCGGAATTCAGAGAAATATTGAAATACTTTCCTCCGGTGGCTTCTGACATGTATTCATATTCCTTTTCTGGATCGATGACGATGACGTCGGTGTCGAACATCAAAGTTCGCAGGATTTCTAGCTTCGTGCAATAAGATTTACCGGCACCGGCCACGGCGAAGGTCACAGAATTGTAGTTTTCCAGTAAGTAGCGATCGAATAGGACCAACGACGAATTGTGGCGGTTGATGCCGTACAAGATCCCCTTGTCCGAGGTCAAATCGAATGAGACGAACGGGAACAATGAGGAGAGAGGCGATGAATTGAGCTTGGAATTAACGGCCAATTGGTCGTCGCCGATAGGCAGGACTGATTTGAACCCCTGCTCTTGCTGGAATAAGGCCGGTTTCAAGTAGACAAGCTTGGATTCGAGGATGGATTTGATCTCCGATTCCAACTTGTCGAGCTCGTTTTCGGAATCGGCGAAGATGGTTATGTAGACGCCGACGTCGAATAAGTGCTCCTGGGCCTGCATCAATTGGTCGCGCAAGGCTTCAAGGTCCTGATAAGCGGTGTCCAGTGCCGGATCGCGGACTAGGCCCTTCTCCTCCCTTCTGGATATCTGGCTCTGCACTTCGGCGACTTTCTTCTGGAAATGGTGGAGGATCTTGGCGGTATCGATGGGATGGATGAAGATGGAGACATTGAAGACTTTGTCTAGGTTGATGATCGGGGCGAACCAGCTTTCGTCGAGGAAACGGGGATAGGAGATGACGAAGAGCGTCCGGCCGACTTTCTCTCCGAGATTGACCTCCTTGGGACTCACCTTCAGAGCCGAAGGCGCGATGACATCCTTCAGTTCCAAGACGCCGGCTTGGTAGATCTCGTTCGGCAGGACCGAGACGATCGGCGAAGCTTCTTTTTTACCTAGTAGTTTTGAAAAAATGGACATTGATTTAGGTTATCTGGATAGGCTTCTCCGTCTCTCCCGGATTGAACAGCTTGTAATACAATTCTACCACTTCTTCCGTGCCCAATTCGGCGGCGCGGATGCCNNGAGAGAGGATTTTTGCTAGCGCTCAACATGGCCGGGTCGTAGGGGACGACCACAAAGAAGCTTTTGGACATGATGTTGGTGCTTTCCACGAACGTCCTGATGAATTCTATGTATTCGCGGACCTGGATCTTCATGAGCTCGGTCAGCTGTTCCTTGTAGCGATCCTCCAAGAGGGCCAGATATGGCCTAATGTCGAGCTTTTTCGACTGGATGAATATCTGGATGGAGAAATCGAGCGAGTTCACGAAGTTCTGGAATTGCATGAGGATGGAGCTCTGCTCATCCTGCGATTTCAAGGCGAAGTTGAGCGAGGAGGCCAGAACAAGGGAGCGCATGCCGCCGTCCTTCAGGATGACGACGCCATCGCGAATCTCCTGGATGGGCACGAAATTCTGGGTGGATTGTGATTTGGGGCTGTTTGCCATAATGATTATTTCTGATTCTTGTTCGAATACATGCTCTCCTTGATATCCAAGCTCCAAGTCAGGTCTTTCAGTTTACTATCGGAAATCTTCGGTACCATGATGGAAGCGTAATTCTTTGCTTCGTCCAGGTCCGCGTCCACGGTCTGTTTCTGCGGCTTGCCTTCTTTCTTCCAGATATAGAGCTTATTGCCGAACCAATACTTGAAAGCCGATTCCATGACGCCGATGAAAGGTTTGTTGTTGATCTTATAGAAGGCCAAGGCCGCCGACAAGGCCATGATGGCGATGATGGGGAGTGCGGAGAGAAGCAGGCTGTTCAGGAACACATAGACCACGAATGACAGTCCTCCCCCGCCGGCCAGATAGATGAACTGTTTCAAAGTCAGTGGGCCGAAGATCTTGTCTTCTACTTCGATGAATTGAGGAACTTGAAAGCGCATTATACTTTAATTATACCCTTTCTGGCCCGACACGTCATTTAATTGACCGGTTCTCGGTATGAATCAGGGGCTTTGTTCGTCGATGCGGCAGGTTTTGGAGCCACAGGACTTGGTGAAACAGGTTTCAGTGCCGGGCTGCTTGGTGTTGCTGGTATCGGTCGTATTGGTGTTGATGATTCTGATGTTGTTGGTGGGAGTACGGCCGGTTCCTCTGCTGTCGGAAGATTACTTGGAATCGTAGGTGCGATTTTCTGAGCAGCCGGCGGGGCAATCGGTTCTGCATTAACCATAGGTTGGGCACCCATAGCAGGCCGGGCAGTCGGTGCGCTCAATAATTGATCGACAAGAGGTTCAGTGTAGTTCTCATCTCCCGTTTTCTTGGCTCTGATTTCCCGGCTTATCGTCGGATTCTCGACTCCCGCCAATATCTTCGATCTGTCTGCCGCCGTCGGCACATTTGCGCCATTATCGCCACTACCCATCTCGCTTTTTTCCTTTATGACATTGAAGCCACCGGCGGATTCGAGAGCGGAGATGTCTTGGCGTCGAGTTTCATTTGCTTGTTCATCCGCGACTTCTTTGCCACTTTCAATATTCTGAATAGATGAGCGGATCTTGCTGAAGACCTTCCCGTTTATCTCCCTGGCGACTTGCATAGCTATCTTGGTATCAACCCCAGCCTCTTTTGAGAACGTTTTGACGAAGTCGCTTGAAGGCAATAAACCAAGAAGAACATAACTTGCGAGGTCGAATAAAGTCGACGCTTGATCAATCAACAAGCCATTGTCGTCAGCGATTTTTTTGATTTCGGCTGTCACCTCCGTAGACGTCAAGGCCATTTGGATATCCTCTGGTAGTTGTTTGAACTTTTGTTCAATAGTTTTGAAGTCGTAATTCATTTTATTTAAGCAGTTTTAAGGTATCAAGTTGTTGTTCTAGGTAGTTAACAGATCCAGGAGCCGGAGCCGTAGGAGTTCCAGGAGTTCGGCTGCTAATTCCAAAAAGTTTGTGCTGCTCTTCAATTTGAAGACGAGTAAGTTCTGCTGTTTGAGCCGGTGTTTGCACGACGGTGCCAGGAAGAGAACCCGCAGGAACAGGATTATTTCTAATAGCCGCTGTTAATTGCTTGATTTCGTTTTGTGTTTCCTTCAGACTTTCTTTGCGTTGAGTTAGTTGCTTTTCAATTACAGGTATCTGAATCTTTGCAGCGGCAAGTTTATCTCTACGGCCGACCATTGTGAGAAGAGTGTCTGTGCTTCCCACGAGTCCAGCAGTTTTATGACTTATACGATGAGCATACGCTTCCTTTCTCCGTGTTTCCACTTGTGATGCTGCACGTTTAGCAGTACCGACGGCGTCCTCATAAGGATCCAGTGCGGCTCCAGTTACGCCACGTGCTTTTGCAGAAGCAAGATTGCTTTGAGCTGTTCTAAGTCTAAGTTGTGCCGCATTCATATCACGTTGGTTGTAACCAAGTGATTCAGCAAACTCGGTCTTCTTCTTGACCTGCTCGTCCGTCTTCTTGTTGTAATCGGAGGCTACACTCCTTACACCCTTCAAGGCAAGCTCGCCAACCTTCCAGTTGGCTGCAAAATTTTGCAGTCGCTCATTCCTAGATGCCATGCTAGCCAAGCGTCCGTACGTGCCCATTTTTGCCTCAGCTCCAACATTCTTCCAAATATTCGCGGCATTCCACTTACTCGTGTATTTGCTTAGGAACTTTGTCGCCTCCCCACCCATGGCCAAGCCGACGAAGAGCGGCAAATTGAGCATGAAGATGACCATGGCGAAGTTGATGGCCAGGACCATGTAGCTGAAGGCCCAATTGGTCGATAGGGAAGCGTTGGTGATATTGGCGCTGGCGGCGCCCATGATGCCGCTGGTGTTGAGTACGCTCAAGGCGGCGTACATGAGCAAGAGGTACACTGGCATAAAGATGAGCTGATCGGTCAAGTGACCCCTGAATTTTCCCATATAGTCCTTGAGTTGCGGTATGACCATACCGGCGAACCAAAGCGGCGAAAAAGCCAGGAGGAATAGCAGGATGATCAGGCGAGCGATGAAGGCGATCGCGGCCAAGGTGAAGCTGGCCGCCGCCGTTATCATGATGATGATGCCGACTATGCCGATGAGTATGATCTTTGTCGGGTCTCCGACGGCAGTGCCGAGCTTGTTGCCGTTGGTGTCGTACACGGACTGGATCTTCAGGCTATTCATGAAGACGTCGGAGATGCCGGCTGCCGCTCCAGTGCCCGCACCCGAGCTTTGGTTGAGTCCGGTGACCTGGGATGCCAGGACAGAGACCGTTGTGCTGGCATTGTAAGTAATGTTCGCGGATGAAGGAACCATGGAATTGAAGATGGCCAGAGAGACGACATTCGAGGCGTCTATAAGAACGCTAACGATAAAGAAGCTGAAGTTGATGAGAATGCCGGCTGTCACGATCGAGACGACCAGTTTGCCGTAATTATTCCCCAGATTAAGGATGATCTGGAAGGCGGCGTATAGGAGGAAGAAGATGAAGAATAATCCGGTCATATCGCGGATGGTCTGCCAGATCGTGTAGATCGCTGGTGTGGCGTTCACAAAATCCCTTATATGTAGAGTGACGACGATGGAGACATTCAATAGTCCGGCGGCGAAGGTGACTAGGAGCGCCGTGGCGGCGAGCGCCTGGTTAACGATGGCAGCTAATGCTGAATTGATAGCGCCCAATGCAATTGAGCCAACGTCTAGTACGTCCGCATTCGCCGTATGCGTCGACAAGCCAATGACGATGGCAACCGCGATGGCGAGAGACATTATTTGGGGTATATGGCGTTTGATTTTCATTGGTTGAACTCTGAAATGATACTATGGTTGGGTCTAATTACTGCCAGAACCTCCGTTATGTGACTGACGGCAGAGCATGTCGTATTGCGCGAGACTGGCGTGAATCGTGCCAGTGGTACTGGTGACCGAGGCGAGATCAGTGTTGGCGTTGCTGACATCGGTGGCGGTGGTGAGAGTGTTGGATGAAAGCATGTCGGCATATTGTATTCCCAGAGAATTGAGTTCGTTCGGGTCAGTAGCGCTCGGCGAATTGACTGACGTTTGCAGACTGGTCAAGACTTGCAGTCTGGTGGCCGCATCGGTAGCTCTGCCCTGATATAGCGTGAGGAGAGGAGCGATTTGACTGGTCATGATACCTTGGATGGCGTCGCCGTTAGCTGGCCAGCCATTTGCCTCGCACAACGAATACATGGAGTTGGCGTATGTCTGCACGTCGTTTATAGCGGTCACTGTTCGATCGCGAACGGATTTGTACAACAGCGTGTCGGACATGTATTTATCGATATTGTTGGATAAGGCCGTGATATTGGTCTGGATGGCCGTACCAGTAGTGTCGGTGCGCAACGTGGTCATGACAGCTGCGGTCCCTCCGGAGCTCGTCTGGCTCGATGAATACAGGCCGCCGGTCAAGACGCTCTTCAGGAGCTGATTGAAAGCGGCGCTAAGTACCTCGTCGATTTCGTCAGCGGCAACGAGTGAATCGCTACCTGATCCGAGTTGTTTGTTGAGCGCGGCGGAAATGGTCGAACCGGGCGTTTCCATGTGGCAGATTTGATAAGTGATAGAGCCGTCGCTGTTAACTTTGGTCGTGACATTCGGATCATTACCCGCGATAGCATCAGCTTGGTCCGCTTCAGCGTCACTGTTCACCGTCCCGAGGTCCTTGCATTTCGGGTAAGACATAAAACCACCACCAGCAGCCACGTCCGCTTTGATAGTTGCCTGTCTGCTGCTTATCTGATTCTGCAAGTCGGCCTGCGCTGTTAGAGAGGCGCCGAAGGGATTATTTTGAGGTTCGGTGGTCAGAGCCACGAAAGCCGGCCAGCCACCTTGTGAGAAATCGCCGCCCATGAAGCCGTTGATGGTAGCTCCGCCATTTATGCTAGCTCCTGCGCTTCCTCCGGCGATCACGGTACCATTGTCAGTGACAGTGCCACTTATTCCGACATGAGAGTTCTGTGCGTTCTTTATGATGGTACTCAAAGTACAGGCGTATCGCTGGCGGCTGGGCACTGTGGTATGGAGCGCGAGGTTCAGCCTGATGTCGAGACTGAATGGGGAGCAAAGACTGGACAGCGGACCGCTATTGGCTATGAAGGCGCCCGTGGCTTGGTCGGCCACATCTAGGAAGAACCCTTGCGGGTTTGAGATGAAGGCTGGACTTCCCTGATAGCCGGAATTGATCCAATTGACCACGTCGGCCGTTATGGACTGCAGAAGAGTCTTTGCCAGAGCCCATGCCAAAGGGTCGAGAACGGTTTCTTTTAATTTCATATAATCGGCGGACACATCTTGATACACGGTATAGACAGAGGATATCGCGTTTACAGCAAAGTTTACGAAGTCGGTCCATTGTGCGAGAGCCGGCGGAGGAGAGATGGTTTCGGTGACCAATAAAACAGTGGCAATGATGAGAAACCATCTGGAAATTAAGTGTCCGATTTTTTTCATTGAGTTTTTAGATTAAAGAAGGACCCTCCTTCCGAAGCGCTGTAGGTGATACCTGCCAATCCCAGGGTCGCTCTGACGGCGATCATATTTTGCAAGATCAGAGGATATGCAGTGCTGTACAGTTTTAATCCGTTTAAGGCTCGAAACGGATCTGTTTGGCTCGCTTGTAAAGCTGACGAGATGAATATCATATAGCTTGCTCCATTGACTAAAGCGAGGTGATATTGGCTGACGCTCTGGGGTGCAGACGTATTCAAAAGTGTGGTTAAGATCATTTTATATTTGACTATATTGGCGCCGAGCTCCTCTACATATTTTGAATCGGTTCCCTGCATTCCGGCCAAAGCGATCGTGGCATCATCTCTAGCAGGCGAATATGTTTTAAGCAACTGTCCTACGGTGTTGCCGTATGTCTTAAGAGCCGAGGTGCTTTTATCAGAGCTTACGATAATATCACTCAAGGAATACTCCCTCGGCTGATTACCGGTCGCGTCACTCTGTGCTATAAGGCTGGATATGGTGCTACTCACAATATCGGTATTACTGTTCAATCCGACCTGTTTCAGGCTGACGTATTGAGCGAACAGGCCGCGGCCGAAATTTTCCGTGGCGGTGAGATTGCTTGTTGTTGCCGTAGCTACGGATTTCTTGGGAAGTTTGAAAGAAGCGCTGCTCGTTCCCGCCTCTATAAAGGCACTTTTCCAGTCCGTAGTCGTGCCGATGGTCGTACTGGCGAACTCATCTTGGGCGCGAGCGAATATCGAGTGTTGATCTATGTTCGTCTCTGTTTTTTTGGGTGCCTGTTTTCCAACATAAATGACCGTGCCGGCGAGCGCGGCGATGCAGACGACGAATATTATTATGGTTTGTTTACTCGGGTAATGCATGGGCATAAAAACCATGCTAAGTGTATCAGATTACCCGTCGTTTTGGGTGGAAAGTTATTCACATTTGGCAATTTCGAGCCATTCTTGGACAGTGAGGTTTTCCGCTCTGATCTTCGGATCGAATTTCAGCTTGCTCCAGATGGTAGTGACGCATTCCGGGCCAAGGACGGATTGTAAATTGCTGGCAAGGTACTTTCTTTTATGAGCGAATCCGGCGCGAACTATCTCAAAGAAACGGCTAATTTGAAGGTTATTGTCCCTGAATGGCTTATCGCTCAAGTTGTCGATGGAAAGTATCGCCGAATCCACGCTTGGTGGAGGAGTGAAAGATCCGCGAGGTACAGTGGCGACGATTTTCGGCATCCCAAATGCTTTGACAGAGATGGAAAGCACGCTTTCTTTCCCTTCGCCGCCTGGCAATGGACCTAAAATCCTCTTGGCAACTTCCTTTTGTACAAGTAAAACCATTCGATTTGGCCGTGGTTCATGCTCTAGGAATTTTTCGAGGATGGCGCCGGTTATGTAATAAGGAATGTTGGCGACGATCGAAAAAGAAGCAGGAAGCTTGGAGCCTGGAGCTGGAAGATTGGAGCTGGGCGATTGGAATCCGAATCCTGAATCTAAAAACTTAGTTTTGGACGATTTAAATAATGGTTCATTCGATATCTCTAGAATATCGCCGTGAATCAATGATAATCGGCCAGCCGCGATTTCTTTTGAGAATTTTTCAGTCAAAAAAGCGATCGAGCGATCATCTTTTTCTACAGCTATCACCTGCGCGCCGGTGTCAAGCAATGCTTCAGTAAGGACGCCGGTTCCCGGCCCGATCTCCAGGACGTTTTCTCCCTTTTGTATGTTCGCGGCCGAAATTATCTGCTCGAGAACATGTCTCGAATTAAGGAAATGCTGACCAAGGGATTTTTTTGCGAAGAATTTCATGCGGTGTTGAGGTGTCATCACATATTATCATTAACAGCGTAATCGTGTATCATTCATTATTATGCTGGAGAATATAAGGGTTAAATTATCAGAAATTGAAGTCACGCCAATGCAGTGGCTGATATCACTTTCGGGTATCTTGATGGTCAGGTTCTTTCTTGAGGCGATCACCAGCCCGACGTCTTCGGGAATCATAGCATCTGATGCACCGACTTTATTGCATTATTTCCTATTTTATTTGGCAGTCGGCTTGGGGCTCATGCTACTTCTGCAATTCGTGATTCCAACGTGGAAGAAAGCCTTACCTGTGGCCATATTGTTCGTAATGACGCTCACTTTCATACCGCCAATCATCGATTGGATCACGAGCGGAGGCAATGGATCGACGATGGCTTATCTATTCGAATCGCCTTCCGTAATGCTGCATTCATTCCTGACTTTCTTTGGACCATTCGTGCCGGCGGGAATCACTCCTGGAATAAGGGTAGAGCTTGCCGTGCTCATACTCGTAGTTGGCGTACTCGTGTATCTTGTAAGAAAAAGCTTCATTCGGGCGATCATAACGATGATAGCGTTGTACGTAATCGCGTTTGTAGCAGTGTCGTTGCCAGGGGTAATCTCGGTGTTGTCGAGCCCATTTGGCGGCGGACATGTCGAGACTCACCAATTCATCCAATCATCTATACTCCGATCATCTACCTTGGCTGATAATATTCATGGAACGCTTCGTTATGGGTCACTCGTACGGATGTTGGAGATAGGTTTCGACTTCATGATCGCTAGGATCTGGTTCATTCTTGGCACAGTACTCACCGGGGTTTGGTTCCTCACAAATTTCAAGAGACAAACTATTGCCGTCCTCCAGAATTCACGGCTAGGAAGGTCATTGCACTATACATTTATGGTGTTGCTTGGTGCATTCGTGGCATACCATCAGGCGAAATTCTCCATGAATTGGAATGATTGGTTGGTGATGATCACACTTTTGGCGTCGTTCTATTTTTCATGGATGTTCGCCGTATGTGTCAATGATATTTATGATATCGATATCGACAAAGTTTCTAACTCTGATCGCCCGATCAGTGCAGGAAATCTATCTGTTTCGGAGACGAAGTCAGCGGCTTTTGTTTTCTTGACGCTCTCCCTGATTGGCGCCTACTTGTGCGGATACTATGCTTTCTTTTGTATCCTCGCATTTACCGCTCTCTATTACATCTACTCCGCTCCGCCCGTAAGGTTAAAGCGGGTACCGTTTTTGTCTGTTTTTATAGTCGGTTTCTGTAGTTTATCTGTTGTCATGGCTGGGTTCTTCACATTTTCTACACAGAAAGAAGTTGCGGTCTTCCCTGCGGCTTTAATAGTGGGAATCGTTGTTATGTTCTCACTGTTACCGCAAGTCAAAGACATTAAAGACATAGATGGCGATCGTTCTTCAGGCATAATGACTATGCCGACTATATTCGGCGCGGTATGGGGTCCACGAATAGTTGGAATACTCGCGGCATTGGCTTACCTTATCATTCCTTTTCTTGCAGGTATACCCGTCTTGTTCCTCGGCGCGGTCGTGGCGGCTGGTGCTACGTATTGGCTGGCAGTTAGAAAACCTTATCACGAAGGCCCTATTTTCATAGTCTACGGTTTGTTCGTGATCTTTATGGCGGTCATTCTATTTGCGTAACTGGTTTCAAAAATCAATGAAGAGCGCCTTGGCGCCGGTGGGTTTTTCCGGCGGTTGGTCTTCGATCAGATCCTTTTCGATGTCCTCGATGAATTCAGAGGGCATATTGACTCGTTGAGCGCCGTAGACTGTACGGATGACAGTGTAGCTCAAGTAGACTTTCTTCTTGGCGCGCGTCAGGGCCACATAGAATAGGCGACGTTCCTCTTCTTCCTCGGCTTGGCTCATGTCATCCTCATTGATGTGCTTCAATGGGAACAGATCCTGTTCCAGACCGGCGATGAAGACGCAATCGAATTCCAGGCCTTTGGAAGCGTGCACGGTCATGAGCTTGACGGCGTCCTTGTCTTTCTGGAGGTCGTCTTGGTCGGTGGCGAGGGCGGCGTTCTCCAAAAGAGCTTCAATTCCTTTTATTCCCACTTCGTCCCCAACAGACAAGGGATTCGGATGCACGGATATTTTCCTGCTGGAAAATTCCTCGTGCTCGCGCCGTCGCGCTCGCAAGGCATCCTCATCCCTTTCTGTCGGGTCCTCGGGTGCACTCAAATGATCATACTGCATCGCCACAGAAACCAGTTCATGGATGTTCAATAGTCGCTCTTCGTCTTCGGCATCGCCGCTACGGAGCAGTTTCTCCAGACCAGTCTCTCTGATGACGAATTTGACGGCTTCCGACGGCTTCTTCTCCTCGATCTCGCGCCGGATATCCTCGAGCAATTTGGAGAATTGGGAGATCTTGGACTGCATAGACGGCGGTAGGAGGTCTTCCCTCTTGGACATGATCTTGGCCACTGTGGCTTTGCCGATGCCGCGCGCGGGAACATTGATGATCCGTCCGATATCGGCCCAACTGTCGCGATTCAAAGCCGCCCGCACGTACGATAGGACGTCCTTGACCTCTTTTCGTTCGAAGAATCTGACGCCGACCAGCTGGTACGGAACGTTCTTCTTGATGAAGGATTCTTCCAGCACGCGAGATTGGAAATTAGTCCGGTAGAGGACGGCGATCGATCGCGGCGATGTGCCGGAATCGATCAAAGCCCGCGAGAGGTCGGCGATGTTCCTGGCTTCCTCGGTTTCCGTGTAGGAAACGATCAAAGAGATCTTCTCGCCATGTTCGTTATCCGTGAAGAGCGTCTTCTTTTTGCGCATCTTGTTCTTCTCGATGATATTATTCGCCGCGGCTAGGATGGTCTTGGTCGAACGGTAATTCTTTTCCAGGGTGATGACCACGGCTTCAGGGTAATCCTTTTCGAAGTTCAAGATATTCTCGATGGTGGCGCCGCGCCAGCTGTAGATATTCTGGTCGGCGTCGCCGACGACGCAGATATTATGGTGAGATTCGGCCAGATATTTGGCGATCCGGTACTGGACTCTGTTCGTGTCCTGGTATTCGTCGA
>PMZP01000057.1 GCA_003170325.1 Candidatus Tayloriibacteriota bacterium | reverse complement strand
TGGCATCAGTCTTTCCGTATGTGATATTCTCTTTGAGAGTCCTGTGGAAGAGGATCGGATCCTGCGGCACGAAGCTCACCGATTCACGCAAGCTCCCCTGAGTGACGTCCTTGATGTTTTGATCATCAATCTTTATCGAACCGCTCTGGATGTCGAAGAAGCGCAGTAATAATCGAACCAGCGTGGACTTTCCAGCGCCAGAAGGACCGATCAGAGCCACGCGTTCGCCAGCTTTGATGTTCAGATTGATTCCATCGAGCACTCCTGCTCCGCTCGTGAAGTGGAACTTCACGTCTTTGAGATCTATATTTCCGGCTGCGACTTTCAACCCACCGGCGCTCGGTGAATCCTTGATGCCGTGGGTGAGCTTCATTATCTCCACCATCTCTCGCGCATCGGCGAATCCCTCATACAGATCACGAAGTATCCTGCTCCAACCCCAGAAGCTGTTCATGAGACCGATTATGTATATCTGTATGAGGACGAACGTGCCGACTGTGATCACTCCTGCTCCCCAAAAATGTATAGCCACGAAGAAGATCAGGAATTCCAAACCGACATTGAGGAGCGCCTGAATGGCGTCGATGACATTGCCGATATTCCATTTCTTCCTCATGGCCGTCGTGTGCGTCTCATTGGCTTCGCCAAATTTGACCGACTCGTGACCATAGCGATTGAAGAGCTGGATCGTCGTGTGATTGGATAGGCTATCGGACAATGCCGCCGTAGCCCTCGATTCGACGTCAGCCGAATTGATATCGTATGGCAATTTCCATCTGGCGAAGAAAACGGACATGACCAAGAATATGAGCATCCAGGCGATGATAGCAAAGGTGAAAACCGGTTCTGTGTACCAAAGCACGATACAAATGCCAATGACACGCGTCATTATGGGGATGATCTCTCCGAAGAACCTATCCGTCACGCGCTCGAACGATCTCATGAATCGATTGATGCGCTGGACCAGAGATCCACTGAAAGTATTGCTGAAAAATGCATAGGAATGTCCGAGCACGTATTCAAATCCGTTCTGTCGAAGACGGTTCATGGTCTGACTCTGATAATGCGTGACAGCGAAGGCGTTCATGCGGAAAAATGCCCACGCAACCAGGTTCAAGCCGGCAATAACGACGATCGTCTGGACCAACCCAGGTGCCGCGTCGGCAGGCGATTGGCCCGATGATAAGATGTCGAATAAATGCTTATAGAAGATCGGTACCACTATGCTTCCCGCGATCACCGAAATGATGATGCTCACGATCGCCAACGAGATCGTCGGTATAAAATTCCCGGCAACTCTGAAATACTCCCGAAGAACATCGGAAATAGTGACTTTCGGGTATTCAGTATTGTGTNNAGATTTTGAACCTTTTTTTATCCCTTTTTGAGACTTTCTTCATCGTTTCTTCATTTCAGGTTGATAGGATATGTCCGAGGAAGATTAATTCTTCCCGTGGGGCTACCTGTTAGTAGGAACTCTTCTCTTACCAAGAGGAGCGTGCGGGTGCAACTCCCGCTAGCTCCACAAAGCGAAGTGCGTTGACAGCACCGTCCAGTGATATACAATACCACTGTCGAATAATATCGACTGGTGGAGCTAGTAGAAGGCCTCCTTCTACACGTCACTGGTAACACAACGGCCCCTTCCGGGGCTTTTGTGTATATTGCCAAGCATGGTCTGTTAATATATTACACCCAAGTCCACTCACCGCTCTCTTCATGATAATCTGCCACCGTAACCGCAGAAGTGAGAATTCCATTCGTATAATACTCTGCACATAGGACTGTCTTTGCCGAAGAATGGATGCCTGGAAATGTTCCCTTCCTCATATATTCATAATGTACCGTTTCGCCCGGCACTTTGCCTGCGGTTTCAACTTCGATCCTATATGGCCCCTTCTCATCATGTAATTCTCGCACAAGAGTTGTTTTTTCCCCAAAGCGATCAATCGCATGTAGAACCCCTTCTAATGTTAGAACTTTTTCAGGTCCTTTTTCTATGGAGCCTTCCATAAATGTACACTACCACGAATCACGTCTACCGTATATAAACATACACTAAAATCAATTCCTCATCTTCGTCCCCCTCCCCGCCCGGAGCGCGTTCCCGATCGGCAGGAAATCTGTCAGGAAATTGTAAGTGGCGGCGCCAGCCGGGCCGAGGATGCCGAGGCCAGGAATGCCGACCACTACCCAGACCAAACCGACCGCGTTCGTAATGCCCCAGATAGCGAAGTTCCACCACATCACGCGGACCGCTTTCTGGGAGATGCGCATCACTTCGGGGATTCGCCCCAAATGATCCTTCATGATGGTGATATCGGCCGCTTCGATGGCCGCGTCCGAACCGATGCCACCCATGGCGATCGAGACGTCAACCAATGCCAAGGAAGCTGCGTCATTCACGCCGTCTCCGATGTATCCGACCACATCCGGATCGCGGGATCGCTCGAACTTGCTCACAAAAGCCATCTTTGTTTCCGGCGTCATGTTGGCGTGATAATCGAGCAATCCGAGATTTGCCGCCGTGGCTGCGGCCGCTTTTTCGTTGTCGCCAGTCAGCATATGCCACTCGCGCACCCCCAACGCCTTGGTCTCCTTGATGATCTCCGCCGCTCGCGGACGCAATTCATCTTCATAAGCGATGAGCCCCACCGCCTCCTTATTCACGGACAAGACCGATACTCCTCGACCGGCGTCTTTCTCGGCGCCGATATCTTTCTCCAGCTGTTCCGACACATGGACCTTGTGATATTTCATGAATGAAAGACGTCCGAAGAGCATATGATCGGCGTCATGGACGAACATGATCCCCTGTCCGGGGATCTCTTCCAAGTCATGAGGCGCGTGGATCGTCTGATGCTTCTCCTCCATATATTGGAGAATTGCCCGCGAGACCATATGACGGGATTCCGAGGCGCCCATTCCGCAAAGTTCCATGACTTTTTCCGACGTGAATGAACCATAAGCTTTGACGTCGACTATCTTTGGTTTACCGCGCGTCAGTGTTCCCGTCTTGTCCGTCAATATGTACTTGAGTCGCGACAATTGTTCCAGAGCCGCCGAACCTTTGATGATCACTCCACGTTTGGCCGCTCGGCTGATAGCAGCTGTGAAGGTGAGCGGAACGGCCACGGCGATATCATCGGCGCAAACTACCAACAAGACCGAGAGGATCACCCGCGGCGTCAGGCCGAAATAATACATGGCGATCGAAGCGACCAAGGTGATACCGATATACCATTGCGTGAATCTGTCAGCGAAACGCTCGGCCTTGTTCTTGTTGCGACTGGCTTCGTCGATGAGGTCGATGATGTGGGCCAAAGTCGTATCCGCTCCAACGCGCTCGGCTTTGACGATGAGCGAACCGGCTTCATTGACCGTGGCGGTGTGCACCTGGTCGCCCGGCTTCTTCTGCGTGAGCTCGCTTTCACCTGTGAGTGACGACTCGTCCACATCGGCCGTGCCGGAGATGATCGTGCCGTCCACCGGCATACGGTCGCCTGATTCGACGATGACCATGTCACCCGGCTTTACTTCCTTGATATTGACTTCTTTGACCGTCTCACCAACGCGTATGCGGACTTTATCAACATGATATTTCATCAGGCTGGCGATGACGGCCTTGGCTCGCGTATCGGTGATGCGGTCAAAAAGCCTAGCGAAAGCCAGCATCAGAGTTATGAATGCGGCCGAAAACCATTCCTGGGACAGCAAAGAAAAGGCTAGGGCGATGGCCGCTAGAAGGTCAACGGACAATTGCTTCTTGACGAGAGACCGAATGGCGTTATAGGCGACTGGTATGAGCCCCGAGAATGAAATGACCGCCAAAGCGTCGCTGGCATACGACTCATGGAAAAAGAAAGAGAGGATGAGTCCGACCGCTGACGCGGCGATGAGGAAGATGTCAAATGTGTTCCAGAGTTTGGAACCTAGAGGTATGCCTTTGTTCATTAGTGGTAATTATATACCTATATATTGGCGAAATGCACGGCTGTGAAAAGCACAGCCGCACCGAGAAGCGTCATGGCTGTGGTCAGGAATTTCGGATGAGCGTGATGGCTTTCCGGAATGAGGTCGCTCGCGCCTATATACAGGAAGAATCCGGCGAAAATAGCCAAGACTACGCTCAAAGACTTTTCTGGCAGAGAAAAGAAGAGCGTCGAAGCCGCGCCGAGGACCGGGGCCAAAGCATCGACGATCAGCCATTTGAAAGCAGATTTCCCTACTTGACTGGCAGGCAGACCTTCTCCCTTGTTCTTCAAGATCATATTGACGGTATTTATGCCGTCGGAGAAATCGTGGACCAAGACGGCGATGGCAACGATAGCACCGATGACCGCCGATACTTGGAAAGCTAGACCGATAGCTACGCCATCCAGAAAGCTGTGAATGGAAAGACTGCCGGCGCCGAGGATGCCGCGGCTGATCTTTTTGCTTTCGATCTCTTCAAGGTGGCTTTGATGTTCCTGCTCGTCTAGATCATCGCTGGCGCTCCGGTGGTCAGGCTCATGTCCATGCGCATGTGCGTGAAGAAACACGAGCCGGTCCAACACCAGGTATATCAAGAAACCGGCCGCCGTGATCGAAGTGATCGTAACGATATCGTAGAACTTCGAACCTAGGCTGATCGATTCCGGCAAGAGGTCGAAAAAGGCCACCCCTATGACCGCCCCGGCACTGAAGCCGAGGATTAGGTGCAGTTTGTCCTTGAATTTGAGCGCCAAAAGGCCGCCACAGAGCGTAGAAACGAAAGCCGCCAAAGCGATGAGGATGACCATGATTTGCCTTCAGTCTACTTTCATGACTGACTTACGTCAACTTGCAATGTTTCTTGGAGAATTAGTGTTTGAGCTCGGTGAATGATGTCTTCGAGCCGACTCGTAATGCGATCTGAGCCGTGAACAAATTGCCCGTGTGCGCTGAATCCCTGGAAGCGNNTGGCGACCTTGCGAGGAGGTGAGAGGACATCATTCACCGAGCTAACATAAAGCCATGTGACATCAATCACTCGATCTGCGCAGGATCATTGATGACTATTTCCGCCTTGCTCTGATACGACCTGATCATCCCGGTGATCGCGAGCTCCCGCTCATACTTCGAGACATCTCCAAACTTATCCAGATCCGAAGCGAAGATGACCGCTGAGAACGGACAATTGGTCGAGCTCTTGCAATAATCGAAGAAAGTCACTCCGCCTTTGGAAGTGAAAACCTTGATGACTGTACCCTTGACCGTCGCCTTTTCGCCGATATGATCCAGGGCTTCGTTGTAATCATACTCGGGAATCGTCGCGGACGGGTCATTACCGTCATNNTCGAATCTCCGCCTGCCGCTTGCCCAGAATGGCTGTCGATCTGAATCGCTTTCGATTGGCTTGAATGTCCCTTCGGAGTAAATACCAACCAAGCGATAAGTGCGATTACGACGATGCCGAGACCGGCCATCCATAGCGATATATACTTGAATATTTTCATAGACATTATTGATTCTTTAATAGGACTTTCTTGATAATCGAAAGATACTGATCACGTACACTGGCATTGGTGCCGATCTCCAGGACTTCATCGTTGGCTTCGGTGGCCGCGCCCGTCCAATTGAAGCTACCAGAGGCGTAGGCTTTGTCGGTCACTAGAGCCTTCATATGCATGATGCCATCAAGGTGTTTCTGTGTTTCCAGAGGAACGCCGGCCGCTCGCAATTCTGCGACGACCTGTCTATTGGCATCGAGACTGGCAGCCGCGTCGGTGATCCCTCGGACATCCAGCCCGCGCTGTTTGGCCCGGATCAGAGCTTCTGCGATATTCTCTTTGGAGAAATAGTAGATGGCGAAGTAGACATAATGGTTCGCATTATTCACGAGCTTGACGATCTCCTGATCAGTATCGCGATGATCGAGAGAGTAGACGACTTTGAATTCGGAACCGATCTCCGCGTGAGCGGAAAAGACTACGACAAAAATGAGAACAAGGGCAACTGACAGTTCGACAATGAGCCGCTTGTCGAGGCGGGCACGAAGATATTTTAACATTTGAGTAAGCGCGACTTTTAGAGGCACGCCGATTAACGCCGATAATTACAGGCGTTCCGACAGGTGTTGCCGGCATTGTAGCACAAATGCCCAAAAGGTATATAATAGAAACATGAGCAATTTGAGCCACGAACAAAGGCCTCTTTATTGGGGATTCGGCATTGTAGCCGTCGTTTTCATCGCCGGTGGAGTATATTCGTATCTGCGCATGAATGCCATTTCGGCAAGAATAGATGAGCTGTCCTTGGACCTCAATGCCAGCCTAGCCTCGACCACCGCCCAACTCGAAGCCTCCATCAATAACACCCACAGCACTCTGACCACTGCCTTGAACGCCCAACAACAGACTGTCGGCGCCGTCGAGCAGCAGCTCGGCAACTTCCAGGGTCAAGTCGGCAACTTTACAAACACATTGAGCAACATACAGAAGCTTTCCCAGATTGATCCGCAATTGCTGGAAAAATATTCCAAAGTATATTTCTTGAACGAGAATTACGCACCACCCCATCTTTCAGAGATTCCCAACGCCTATGAATATAGCGAAACCAAACAGCTTCTCTATCTAACGGAAGCTCTACCAAAACTCGCATCAATGATCAATGCCGCCTCTTCAACAAAAGTCATCATCTACGTCGACTCCGCCTATCGTTCATTCGCCGAACAAAAAGCCCTCAAAGGAGACTACACCGTAGTCTACGGTGCCGGCACCGCCAACTCCTTCTCGGCCGACCAAGGCTACTCCGAACACCAGCTCGGCACAGCCGTTGATCTCATCGCTCCCGGCTTGGGCGGCGCGCTCGATGATACTTTCGACGGCACGGCCGCCTACAAATGGCTAGCCGCCAACGCCTACAAATACGGCTTCGTCCTTTCGTATCCGAAGAATAACAGCTACTACGTCTACGNNAGCCGTGGCATTGGCGATTCGTCGGCGTCAAGCTAGCCACCGACCTCCACAACCAAGGCAAGAACTTCTATGATATGGACCAGAGGACGATCGATACGTATCTCATAAATATATTTGATTAAGAGAAAATCAATCCTAGATCAAGCTTAACAC
>PMZP01000070.1 GCA_003170325.1 Candidatus Tayloriibacteriota bacterium | reverse complement strand
CAACTATATATTCAGCCATCAGGACTTGAATTCCCTCGCTTCACAGGGCATGAATGCTATCCACTGTCCGGCAAACATAGTCTTCTGCCGGGTTGGAATGTTTCCTGCCTTGAGACGAGTTGTGAGCTGGCCTCGCTTTGACCAAGGAACAACCACAGGCTGTCCCCTTTTCAATTCAGCGAGGTAATCTGCACAGGTTCGAGTCTCATCCAGTCTGGCTACGAGGTATTTCGCCCCGTCGACATCTTGAATCTCCGCTCCGCTTACAGGAATAGTCAGCATATAAGTCTCCCTTTAGTTGATCAAGAACTCTATGAACCCATGAGAATCTTTCACTCATGCGGCTCAATTGAGTGCTCAAGGACGGATTGCCCTTGAGCAAAGAACGCGTGTATTATTTTCGCGAGATACCTTCGCCATATGTCTATTTGGTTCATATGGTAACCTCTACTCTTTCGAGCATTTGGCCCCCGACTTCAAGTAGTATTGCCGGCATTGCCCCGCATTCACTAGCGGATCATTTGGGTGTTTATGTCTCAACCCCGACAAAATGAAAGGATGGATTTTGTTGCATCCACGATGCATCCTAGAATCCTAGGCCGAACTCGATCATAGAATCGGATGACAAGCCGATTAAGCTTCAGACGCAATAGGGTGTCGATCTCTGTTATCCCTATATTCATCACCGCGGTGATGCTGACTGCGCACACCTCTACTAGAGGCGTTGTGATCAGTAGCTAACTGACTGTCACCAGAAGCCACTGGATAGTAGCCCCGGCCGGGAGTTCCCTGGCACCTTCAGGCATCCTCGGACCCCTGTAGCTGCCGATCAGTGCGACCTCGCCCTTTTGAAGAGCGATAGTAGACCTGACCGCCGGCACCACTACACCAAGCTGTTGTCCATAAACAGCCGCCGTGTCCGCATGTCCGACCGTGGACTCAAGGCCACCAGTAGCAATCTCCCGAGCCTTTGCAAGCGAAATCTCTTCCGCTCTGACCACAACCGGGAAAGTTGTGACCATATTGAAGCTGAAACCGTTTAGTATCTTCATATCTCTTTCTTCCAACTCTGTTTCTCTTTGTTGCGGTTGTATCCGCGGCTACCTTTCGGCGTGCCGTGGGGTTTTCCGACGAAGACCGTGTGCTTGCGCACCGATCTCATCGCCTGTAATTGCGAGCTTGAATGCCTCACGGATAATCCTTTGTTTCGTCTTCAAGTTCGGCGACTTGCCGGCAAATGACTGCCTTTCCGTCGCTTCGACGGAGTCTCTTGGTTTCCGACTTGATTTGTTCAGTCGTAGACCAATGAGCCATGTTTGAATGGCCGCGCTTCCCGCCGGAACCGCCTTCGATTTTCGATTTCATATGTTGTTTGTAAAGAACTGAAATTGTTCTGCTTTCGTCCTTTCGGACTCATCAATCCCGATACACATCGGGAGAGCAGCGAGACGATTTGCATCATCCCAACAGTTTCCGCTTGTCAGGCGCCCTGGAGCCTCCCCAGAGAATTACGGGAGTTAGAGACATCCATAGTCTTCCCTCTCTCACCACTTACGCGGCGATAGCGGGGGCCGGCAGGACCGTCATCGGTGGAGGGATCGTTACCGTCTTCAAAACAGGTTTCGATTCCTTCGCCGGTGCGGCCTTGATCGGCTTGGCGTCAGCAAACGCCGTATCCCAGAGGTTCTTGGCCTGTCGGGCCAGTCGCTCCTTCCGCCACTCATCGCGGAGCCCGGGAGAAGGGATGAGCGCGGTTCGCACACCTTCCGGAGCGCTCTTCTGGAGCATCTCCCCGCAAGGCTTGTGGACCTTCTGCGGCGTCTGGGAATCTCCGATGAAGAAGTTCCATTTGGCGCCGACACTGCCCGTCTGTTTGCAGACAGCGCAGATGTGGAGGGTGGAAACGGTGGTGGTCGGAGCAGTCGTGGTGTTTTTCATAAATCGTTCAGTCGTTTCGGGGTTGAGGAGCCGCCACTATTCGCGGGGGCGTTTGTTGATTGATTGTAAAGAGCTCACTCTACTAGCCCACAACCGATGTGTTATGAGCCTGATAAAGTGGAGGATCCGTAGATCCCCCATCTGATCTTTCCCGGAGTAGATCAGCCGACCGTGACTCGCAGTGAGCAACATGCTTCCGCATTGCCCGAGTGTATCCAGCACTCATGCCATGGAATAGGCTAGTCTCGTCATCGCCCCTGGAAGGACATGCGGACCTTGCCTAAAGGTTATACCGGTGAATCCGGATTTCCCTGGTACGTTGGAAGTGGAAGCTCCCAAGGCGATCTCGTCGCTTTTTTCGTACCTCCATAACTTTCGGAAATGCAAGGCTCGACGGCCAATGCATCTCTTACACACCTCTGTATTCCTCTGCCATTGTGGCTAGAGGTCCGAGGAATTATGGTCCGACGATCTTCGATCGCCGAAGTGCTCGGATACCTGCGAAGTATCTGCACTGTTCCGCGCTCATGGCCACATAAGCGCAGGATAGTGCAGATACTTTTTCATTATAAAGAGCTGTGCTGTTTCGTCCTCGGCGTCGAATGCCGGACTCATCAGGCGAAGCGTCTACTTCGCGACAGCTGTATCGAGAGAACGTGTGCTTGGGTTACGCTCTCTCGATACATCTACATTTTTTAGAAGGTCTAGAATCCTTCCCTTTACTCCAGTCGGGTCTGTTGTAACGCTTCTGTTGTCAAGCCGTTACGTCGCTCCGCGTGCCACATTGCTGTGATCGCAGGTCAGAGGAATGGTCAATTCCCCCGGACGTGGGCCAGCCATTCCTCGTGGGTCATGGTGGTCCCGTCAGGCATGATGTGGATCATACCGATGTAGTGTCTCCTTCTGCTCCTATCAGAGCGCCCGCGATAATAATCTGGGCGGGTGCTCAAATCGGAGCAGAAAGTTTCATGGGAATATCTCATCTTGTTCACGATCCATTTGCAATGATCTCAAGTTCTCCACAATGTTCGCAACGGCCTTCCCATTTCGCCGGTATTTACTTTATAGTCGTTCTGGTGTGCAGTATAGCAGGTTCCATTTTTTTGTCAAGTTTTTCTGACACTTTATGTTTCCTATCGACATAATAACGTTGTATTGTATGGCTTTTCTAGAATCTATTAAGATGCTTCGTAATGACAGTTTCAGATAAATTTTGACAATCGCAATATTTATTTTCTCATAAAATATTTCTGTCAGTCCCTAAAAACACCTAAAATACTTGAGAAATGCCTATTTTTATCAATAAATGGCTTTGCACATGACTATAATACCTAAATTGACAGAATTACTTGACAATTCCAATAGGTTTGCTAGAATTAGGACAGACTGGGCTGGTGGGCAAGGAAAACATTGATCATAATGCCCTTAAAACAGTGCCACCCACGAAAATCNNTAACAAAGGAGGACACAATGAGCGACTAACCTAGGCGTAAGCATCTCCTCCTCGTGGACCTCATTGGCATGAGGAGGGGGTGTGACAAGCTGAATGTTTGTCGGATCCTCTGATTATAGTTCGGGATTGATAGTTAGTAGAAAGTAAAGTTATGGGAGACTCGTGATAAGTCATGGTTGCGATAAGACAATCGCCGCCAGAGAAAGTAAGTAAATTGACAATCGGATACTCAAAGCCTCATCTGCTAGGGAGCAAGCTGCTCCTAAGGTACTTTTGTGAGGCACCTCCGATTGATCTGCAGGACATTCAAGTCCAGCAGTGACAGTAGTGAAACATGGGCCTGGTCGCTTTACGCGGCCGGGCCCTCCTTCTTTATCGAGTCCAATGCAAAATTAAATAAACTTCGCAGAGTATCAGCCAAATCCTGACTTTTGATGAAAATACCTGATAACTTTTTACCCAAAATACCTATTCGAACTCTGTCTTTATACACTGAGATGTCGCAAGTCACCGGGTATTTCTTCTCATCTATCTTTACCCGGTCCCCTGTCTGATCGGACGGGATATCTCCTTTACTCGAGTTATAAAGCACTTTGGTCTTAACGCCTTTTTCCAACCTGACTTTCTTATATTTCGCTCTGTCTTCCTTCGAAAATACCGAATCGAGCAGATCAGAAGAATATATAAGATAAGCTGTTCCCCCTTGATCGTTGTTCTCATACAAATCCTCATTCAGAGAAATGATACCTTCTTTCCCTTCGTACAATTTAACGATCGGCTTAACACCTGTCTCACGCTGAACGCTCTTCAATTGTGGGATGATATCTACCAATCGCTTAGAATGCTCATCAAGAATAACCTTCTGGCGCTGCACATAGGTTTCCAAACGCTCGGGTGGTTCAGCGTGATAGTGCGTCTTTTTTCCAGCAGTGGTCTCGCTTACCAAGCCCTTCTTTTCAAGAGATTCCAAAACAATATATACTGTTGTGCGGTTAATTTCCGTCTTCTTTGCGATGTCAATAACCGACGCATCATCCACCTGAATGAGCATCAGATACACCGCCGCTTCCTTCTCATTAAGCCCTATTTCCTGAAGATACTTATCTAGCATGACTAAATAATATCATAGATAATGCTGACTTGGCGAACAAATCCCTGAAATGACCACCCTTAATCAGTCTTTTGCCACCTCCCCAATAAAGTGTCCTAATCCACAGCCCTGTTGATAGGGCATTGCCTAATATATGGCTTAACGTATAATATGAGCCATGGTACGTAACTCATCCGACCGCCGCGAACGGCGTGCGGGCGGGCGAGACCAATTAATAGATTAATAATAAAACAATGAACAAAGCAGGAATTGTAGAGGCGGTTCATGGAGTTCTCGGTGGAACCAAGGTTCAAGCCGAGCAAGCAGTCGAGACAGCCATTAATAGCATCATCGACTCGTTGAAGAAGGGCGAAGAGGTCTCTATCGCCGGTCTCGGTATCTTCTCGGTCAAGCAGCGCGCAGCTCGCGAAGCTCGAAATCCTCGCACCGGTGAGGCCATCAAGGTCCCGGCCATGAAGGTTCCGAAGTTCCGCGCCGCCAAGGCACTCAAGGACGCAGTCAAATAGTCGCTACGCTTGTGCACATATCACAGTAGCGACTATGCTACTGCTATCGAGCAAAAGGCCGCCGTAAGGGCGGTTTTTTGCTATACTGACAGACACGCCTGTTGATGCAACGCGGACAATGATATAGCCATTATGTCCCCCCATACCAAGATAGACACCCTCATATTGTCGGACATCCATCTCGGTTCCCCGGTCGGTAAAGCTCGTCAAGTAGCTTCCCTTCTCAACCGCCACAATTTCAAACGCCTGATCCTTCTCGGCGACATCATCGACAATTCGGCCTTTGATCACCTCGACGAAGACAGTGTCGAGTTCCTCAACATCTTACGAAAGCTTTCCGCCCCCAAAAGCGGTTGCAAGGTCATTTGGATATCCGGCAATCACGACCGTCACATGAAAGAGACCGTCAAAAAGCTGATCGGTTCTCCCATCCGCGAGGAGTATGTCTGGGAACAGAACCACAAGCATTTCCTGGCTGTGCACGGCGACCAGTTCGACGGCTTCATCGAAGAGAATAGCCGGACCAACAGCATGGCGCATTATTTCTTCCTGTACCTCCAGCGCTTGGACCGCAATGGCAAGCACCTCATCAAGTATATGGATATCTCCAACGCCTTCCTGCGCCGCCTCTCAAAGAAAGTCTCGACTGGAGCCATAGCCTATGCCAAGGAGCATAGTGCCGATACGATCATCTGCGGTCACACTCATGTGCCGATGCAAAAGGTCGACCGCGACGGCTCAAAGCCCGTTCATTACGTCAATGTCGGCTGTTGGACGCACACGCCGTCCTCCTTCGCCGCTATCGATGACAAGGGCAATGTGCTCTTGGAGAGGTTTTCTTGAACAATATTTGTGCGGGATGCGAGAATCGAACTCGCGTCTACACATTGGAAGTGTGTCATTCTGCCACTAAACTAATCCCGCTTGTTTTGATTGAGAGCAAAGTCAATGCTAGCAATAATTTTCCTCTGTAACAAGACTCCGAAATTCTTCTCGCCATTACTTACCACAGTCATGTGCGCCGTCCCGAAAGGCAGTACACCTCGTCGATCTTTACTTTTGTTTGTTCGAGTATCTACGTACACAGGATAAAAGACCTCTTTCTTCATTTTTAAATACTTCATCCAGTATTTCGTGACCATGGTCTGATCATTATCCGGATAAACAAAGAGACGAATACGGAAATTCGAGTCCGACAAGCCAAAACACTCTTTCAGCCACATGATGCAAAACCTGATAATTTTCGGATCAGAATTCACTATCCTAGTTAGGCTTCCGGTCTTGCTCCCCTCTCCTATGTATATTCCCATACCGAGGATAAATATGTCTCTCTTAGTTAGATTTCCAACCTTGCGCTCGGCGTAAACCATCGCTTCATGAATAGAGTTGGCCTTATCGACTCTCTTTATGTTCACTATACGAGCATTATTCTCTGCAACAGAATTCATGACAATATCATTATGCATAAAAGGAACACCCTTGAGCCAATCGCTCAAAGTACTTTTTGCTACGGATATCTTTGCGGCAATCAATGAGTATGAATAGCCTTCTTTTCTCAATTTTATTGCCTCGTCTTTTATTGATCGTGAATACATCTGAACAAATTACACTTGTACAGATGCAATTATATCAGAAAGTAATTCGTGATTCAATTCGCGTGGTGCTCGGTTTGTACATGTTCCACGAAATCCTTGATCTCGTCAACCTCCTTCTTCATATCCTTGATCGTAGAACGCAGCTCGACTATCTTCCCTTCTTCTTCCTTGACTTCCTTTTCTGTCCTGTCAGTTGTCTTCTTTTCCTGCTTGATGCCGCTAATCAGTATCGTGTCCCCTATGAAATATGAGACAAAAAGACCGGTCGCCAATAAGATCAGAACGACTATGATCAGGTTGATCGGCTCATAGAATATCCAGCCCAGCCATCCTCCCTTTGCCTGCAAGATATCAGCTGTATGCCAGACGCCTCTCCAGAACAGGACGATCGCTATGCCGCCGATAAATGTATACAGTATAGGGAAACGACTCAAG